>DPAW01000343.1:5700-8017 GCA_003517285.1 Verrucomicrobiales bacterium | reverse complement strand
AGCCTTTTTCGGGGCAGCCTTTTTTACGGCATTTTTTACCGTTTTTTTGGCGGTTTTAGCGCTAGAAGCCTTTTTTGAGGCGGCTTTTTTTAGGGCTGCTTTCTTCTTGGCGGCCTTTTTGGCCGGGGCTTTCTTCTTTGAAACGGTCTTTTTAGCGCTGTTTTTAGCCATAATTCACCCTTTTAGCACGAAAAGGTCGGGGAATATGGTGTCGAATCGACTTTCCGTCAAGGGATGATGATAAAAAAAGTAAAAAAAAGTTTTTGGGCTTGTTCATATTGTTTTTTCGAAATGAAACGCCTCGGGTTTTTGGTAATATGACTTTGTGAAAAAAATCACAAATTCCCTTGTGCGTTGAAGAGTTCAATGAGAGATTCAAAACGTGCTTTGTGGGTTCGGTTTATGACAAAAACAACTGAAATAGGCTATAATTCTAAGGTTGAGGGGGAAGTCATCCACACCACCGTGGATGCGACGATTAACTGGTTTCGAAAAAATTCTCTCTGGCCGATGCCCATGGGGTTGGCGTGTTGCGGAATCGAGCTGATGGCTTCGGGCTGCAGCCGATTCGATATTTCCCGGTTTGGATCGGAGGTCATGCGGTTTTCCCCCCGGCAATCGGACGTGATGATCGTGGCCGGCACGGTCACCTACAAAATGGCCACGGCGGTGAAACGGATTTACGATCAAATGGCGGAGCCGAAATGGGTGATCGCCATGGGCGCGTGCGCCAGCAGCGGCGGCATGTACCGCAGCTACGCGGTGTTGCAGGGTGTGGATCAAATTGTGCCGGTGGATGTATACATTGCCGGTTGCCCTCCCCGGCCTGAGGCGATTCTTGAGGGCTTGATGACTTTGCAGGGCAAGGTTTCGAAGGAGCCGTGGATGAAGAATCATTTCGATCCCACGCCAGAATCCGAAAAGGCAGGTTGCGCCTCATGACGACCGCCGCGGAATTTGCCCAGCAGCTGAAAGACAAGTTTGGAGATCTCATCTCAGAGCCAACGGAATTTCGTAGCGAGATCACGGTAAACGTGACGGATGCCGAACAGATTGCCGAGGTTTGCGCCTTCGCGAAGGACGAACTCGACTTCGATTATCTGATCGATATTTCCACGCTCGATCATTACGGCGAGGACCCGCGCTTTTCGGTGGTGTACGAATTGAGCGGCATTTCGCATCAGCAAAATCTGCGGCTGAAAACCACCGTCACCGAGGAGCACAGTGAGGTCCCCACCGTAACCGGCGTGTGGCGCACGGCCGATTGGCATGAGCGTGAGGCGTACGACATGATGGGCGTGAAGTTCGCCGGACACCCAAACCTCAAGCGCATCCTCATGTGGGAAGGCTATCCGTACTATCCGTTACGCAAAGATTTTCCGCTCGAAGGCAAACCCACCGAGATCCCGGACGTGGCCAGTACGGATGTAGCGCCGCTTGAGGGCGGTCCGTTTGTAACCCTGCCCAGCAGCGAAGATTCCACCCGCCGCGAACCGCGCCGACGCAATCCAGAGGATTGGCAGAGCTAACTGGTCATGAACACCGCCAGCACCAAAAAGGACATTGAATTTCGCGACACGGCCTCCAGCGCGGCTAGTGCGGCGGATGAGTTGTCTGATGTGCAGGGCGAAAAGATGGTGCTGAACATGGGCCCCTCCCACCCCGCCACGCATGGCGTGCTGCGGCTGCGGCTGGAGATGGATGGGGAGATCATCACCAAAGCCGAACCGGACGTGGGTTACCTGCATCGCGGCGACGAGAAGATCGCCGAGAACATGACCTACAACCAGTTCATCCCGTACACGGATCGGCTGGATTACCTCGCGCCGCTGGCCAATAACGTGCACTACGTGTTAGCGGTTGAGAAACTGCTCGGCGTGGAGGAAAAAATCCCCGAGCGTTGCCAGTACATACGCACAATCTGCTGCGAACTGGCGCGGGTGTCGGCGCATCTGCTGGGACTTGGCGCATTCGCGATGGATACCGGCGCGTTCACGGTGTTCTTGCACACGTTTACGGAGCGCGAGAAAATTTATTACCTAATCGAAGCACTGACCGGCGCGCGGTTTACCACCAGCTATACGCGCGTGGGTGGCTTGGCTCGTGATCTGCCCGAAGGGTGGCTCGATGAGCTGAGTAAATTCCTCGATGAGGTGGAGGTGAATTTTGAAGAGACCGAGCGACTGCTCACACGCAACCCCATCTTCCTCGAACGCACGCAGGATGTCGGCGTGATCAGCCGGGAAGAGGCGATTGATTTCGGCTTGTCCGGCCCTAACCTCCGCGGCAGCGGGGTGGAGCATGATGTGCGCAAGGC
>DPAW01000343.1:0-5327 GCA_003517285.1 Verrucomicrobiales bacterium | reverse complement strand
GGCGATTGCTATGACCGCTACGCCATCCGCATCCTCGAGATGCGCGAGAGCGTAAAAATCCTGCGGCAATGCATCAAAGACATCCCCAAAGGCCCGATCAATGTGGACGACGGCAAGATCGTCCTGCCGCCCAAGGAAAAAGTGATGACAAGCATGGAGGAATTGATACACCAATTCATGATCGTTACGCAGGGACAGGATGCGCCGACCGGTGAGGTTTATTTCGGCGCCGAAAATCCCAAGGGCGAGCTTGGCTTTTATATCAACAGTCTTGGAGGCGGAACCCCGCACCGGCTGAAGATCCGCGCCCCATCTTTTGTGAACCTGAGCATCCTGTCGCACATGCTGCCCGGCCACATGATGGCCGACGTTGTGGCCATCCTCGGTTCGCTGGATTTCGTGATGGGGGAATGTGACCGATGAGCTTTACCCCGTCCGAAAATCTGAAACAGGAAGTGGCCGAGCTGCTCACACATTATCCGGAAGGCGAACAGCGCAGCGCGTCGTTGATGGTCCTGCACGCCATCCAGTCCGAGGCCGGCTACATCAGCAAGGAAGCGATGCAATGGGCCGCGGGCGAAATCGGTATCCAACCGCTGAACCTTTACGAACTGGTCACCTTTTATCCGATGTTGCGCGAGGAGCAGCCGGGCAAGTATGTGTTGAAGGTGTGCCGCACGCTCAGCTGCGCGCTGGCCGGCGGCATGGACCTGCACAAAAGCCTGTGCAATAAGCTGAAACTCGATCCGAAAAAGCACGGGCTGCAGACGACTGAAGATAAAAAATTCAGCATTGAGTTTGCCGAATGCCTAGCCAGCTGCGGCACCGGGCCGGTGATAATGTGCAATGACGACTTTTACGAGGCCGTTGACGACGCCAAGACCGTCGAGATTTTGGGAGGGTGCGAATAATGAAATGGTTGCCCGATAGGGATTCGAACCCCAACAAACAGAACCAGAATCTGTCGTGCTACCGTTACACCATCGGGCAATCCGGTGAGCGCGCGAAACTAGCGATTTTTTAAGATCAGTCAAGCAGATGCCGCAGGAACACAAACTACTGCTGAAGTACGCCGATGCGCCGGATTACTCGAAGGATCTCGAGTGCTACGAGCGCCACGGTGGCTATCAAGCCTTGCGTCAGGCGCTGGACATAAAGGCCTCGACCGGAGCGGATGGCAATGAGGTCACCGCCCAAGCGCAACTGCGCAAAAGCGTGCTGGATTCTGGCCTGCGCGGCCGTGGCGGCGCGGGCTTTTCCTGCGGGCTCAAATGGAGCTTTGTCCGTCATCCGAATCCCAAGCCGGTCTATCTCATTTGCAACGCTGACGAATCCGAGCCGGGCACATTCAAGGACAAGCAAATCATTTACAAGGATCCGCACCAGCTCATCGAAGGCATGATCATTGCCTGCTGGGCGAACCATGTAAACCTCGCCTATATTTACATCCGCGGCGAATTCACGGAAGGCGCGAAAATCCTTAACACCGCCCTCGCCGAGGCGCGCGCCAAAGGGTACCTCGGCAAGGACATCCTAGGCAGCGGACACGATTTGGAGATTCACATACACCGCGGCGCCGGCGCCTATATTTGCGGTGAGGAAACCGGCCTGATTGAGAGCCTCGAAGGCAAGCGCGCCTATCCGCGAATCAAGCCGCCCTACTTCCCCGCCGCCCTCGGTCTCTACATGTGCCCGACGATTGTCAATAACGTGGAGACACTCTGCAATGTGAAACACATAGTGGAGATGGGCGCCGAGGCCTTTGCCAAACTCGGCACGCCAAACAACACCGGCACCCGCCTCGTGAGCCTCAGCGGCGACGTAAAACAGCCCGGCTATTTCGAGATCGAAACCGGCAAGGTCACGCTCGGTGAGTTGATCAATGATCCCAACTTTGGCGGCGGCTTACGCAACGGCAACCAACTGCAGGCCATCATCCCCGGCGGCTCCTCCTCCAAGGTGCTGCGGGCCGGCGAGACGTTTAAGGTGGACGAAAAGCAGATGGATCTGCTGGATGTGCCGTACGATTTCGATACGCTAATGAAGATCGGTACCATGTCCGGCTCCGGTGCGATCATTGTCATTGACGACAGCCGCGACATCATCGAGTGCCTAGCCAATCTAGCCGAGTTTTACGCACACGAAAGCTGCGGCCAATGCACCCCGTGCCGGGAAGGTTCTCTTTGGATGAACAAAGCGCTACACCGGCTCACTCACGGCGAAGGGCGCGCGGAGGATCCGGAGTATCTCAAGCATATCGCGCACAACATCCAGGGTCGCACCATTTGCGCCTTCGGCGAAGCCTGCGCCTGGCCGGTTCTGAGTTTTGTGGATAAATTTAAGGACAAGTTTGAGGAGAAAGTATCTGCCTGACCATGTCTGAGGAAACCAAAACGGACGAGCCACCCGCTATCGAGACCACCACTGTAAAGGTAGATGGGCGAGAGATCGATGTGCCCAAGCTCACAGCTGATTGGCAGGGCAATCTCGTGCCAACCACGGTGTTGCAAGCGTGTGAGCATGCCGGGATCGAGATCCCCCATTACTGTTATCACCCAAAACTGCCAGTGGCCGGCAACTGCCGGATGTGCCTCGTGCACGTGGGCATGCCCGGTCGGCCCGGTCCGGATGGCAAATCGCCAATGAACGAGGATGGCACCCTGAAGATTGATCCGATGGTGTTGCCCTACGAACGCTCCACGCCCAAGGGAGTGATCGGCTGCGCCACGAATTTGGTTCCGGGCATGGAAATTTACGCCAGCAGCCCAGAGACAAAAGAGATGCGCGAGGCTGTGCTGGAAAGTCTGCTCATCAATCACCCGCTCGACTGCACCATTTGCGATCAGGCCGGTGAATGCAAACTGCAGGAGTACAGCGTGGAACACGGCCAGGCCGAAAGCCAGTTTGCCGAGTACAAGGTGCATAAGCCCAAGGCCGTGGATCTCGGCCCCCGTATAATGCTCGATGCCGAGCGGTGCGTGCTGTGCACCCGCTGCATCCGGTTCAGCAAAGACATCGCCGAAGACGACGCTCTCGGCATCGTGAATCGCGGCAGCTACAACACCATCGCCACCTTCCTCGACACGCCATTTGACAATAATTACACGCTCAACACCGTTGACATCTGTCCGGTCGGCGCGTTGACGTCCAAGGATTTCCGGTTCCAGATGCGCGTATGGTTCCTCAAGGAAACCAACAGCCTCTGCACCGGCTGCGGCACCGGCTGCAACACCGTGATTGGCTCGCGAGAGAACACCATGTACCGCTATGAGCCGCGCGAAAACGATGCGGTTAACGGACCGTGGATGTGTGATTCGGGCCGACTCAATTATAAGTGGATTGGCAGCGAGGACCGTTTATCCGAAGTCAAAGGTGCCAGCGGTTGGGCTACAGCTATCACGAAAATCAGCAGCAAACTTGAGAAAGCCCCATCTGGATCGGTAGCTGTCATTGGGGGAGCACGCCAAACCAATGAGGAGCTATACCTCCTAAAGAAGCTGGCAAATAAACTGGAGGCCATTACCGATTCATCACCGCGCATGGGCGAAGGTGACCACCTTCTCTCCTGCCCAGATAAAAACCCGAACAGTACCGGCTCGCGATTGATTGGGATAGCAGGCGAGGAACTTGGTAGTCAATTGAAGCACATTGCCTCCGGCATCGAAACAGGCACAATTAAGACATTAATTGTATTCGGCGATGACGTCACCAAGACCGGTATTAGTGAGGCACTTCTAGACAAACTAGATTTGCTCGTGGTGAGCGATATCCTCCCCAACGCCACTACCGCTAAAGCTCATTACCTGTTGCCCGGCTGCGCACACGCCGAGAAACGCGGCACCTTTACCAATACTAAAGGCCGCGTACAGAAATTCATGAAAGCGCTGGAGGCACCCGGCGATGCCCGTCCCGAATGGGAATTCCTGCATGAACTGGTCGAAAACACCACCGGCCAAAACGGGTTCAGCACCATCGAGGGGCTATTCAACCAAATGGCAGGCGAAGTAGAAGCCTTCAAGGCGAAGGAATTAACCTGGGCCAAGTTGGGCGACACCGGCGTGACCGTCGAATTATGACCGAATGGTTTAACAGCCTGCATGCGGGACAGCAGTTCGCGCTCTTCAGTTTGCTGAAGATCGTGATTGCGGTGTTCGCTGTAGTGTTGCCATTGGTGGCCTACTCGGTGGTCGCCGAGCGGCGCATTTCGGCATGGATCCAGGATCGCGTCGGGCCAAACCGCGTTGGCCCATGGGGCCTGCTTCAACCGGCGGCAGACGGCCTGAAGTTCATTCTTAAGGAAGATTTCACTCCGGCTTATGTGCGGAAGGTATATTTTTGGCTAGCACCCGCTGTGAGCATGGTGCCGGCGCTAATGACCTTGGCAGTTATCCCTTTCGGAACAAATATTGGTGACCAACGCGCAGTCATCTCTGATCTAAATGTGGGCATCCTCTACACGTTTGGAATCGTGAGCCTCAGTGTGTACGGCATCGTGCTGGCGGGTTATGCGAGTAACTCAAAGTATCCGTTTCTGGGTGGCATTCGCAGTAGCGCGCAGATGATTTCCTACGAAATCGCCATGGGCATGAGCGTTGTTCCGGTGTTCATGCTTGTTGGGGAATTGAACCTTACCAAAGTGGTGGAATATCAAGCGTCCGGCGCGTGGCTAATTTTCAAGCAACCGTTAGCATTTGTCATTTTCCTAATCGCAGCTTTTGCGGAAACGAACCGGTTGCCTTTTGACATGCCCGAGAGTGAATCGGAATTGGTCGGTGGCTATCACACAGAATACAGCTCCATGAAATTTGCGTTGTTCTTTCTCGGCGAATACGCCGCAATGATAGCCGTGAGCGCCATGATGGTGGTGCTTTTCCTCGGTGGCTGGACCTTGCCCTTCGCGGGCCTGAACGAAACCGCCAGCACGCTCGGCATCGGCCTGCTTCAGGTCGGCATCTTCATCGGCAAACTGTTACTATTTATGGGGCTGTTTATCTGGGTGCGCTGGATGCTGCCGCGTTTCCGGTACGATCAGCTGATGGATCTCGGCTGGAAAAGATTTGTGCCGCTCGCGCTGGCAAACATTGTCGTGACCGCCCTTTACCTGTATTTTACCGTGACAAAATAATATGGCCAAAGAAGTCCAACGCGTGAAATTGAGCTGGTGGGAACGCCTGTACATTCCCACGTTCCTGAATGGCTTCAAGGTCACTCTTGGCCACTTTTTCTCATTCAAGAAATCGAAGGTCTATGAGGAGAAAAACAAGGACAACAAATTCAAGACCACCCTGAATTATCCGGAGGAACTCTGGACCGTACCTGAAGGCTTC
>DPAW01000145.1:3236-4168 GCA_003517285.1 Verrucomicrobiales bacterium | reverse complement strand
CATGCGTTGGGAGGATCCGGAGGATCACTTGTCCGCGATCGGTCAATCGCCGGTCATCTTTGCGTTATGGCATAACCGCCTGATTCTTTCGTTGCCGAGTTACCGGAAATACTTCCTCGGCCGCCATCCACATCGTCGTTTGGTTGCTCTCATCAGTGCCAGTAAAGATGGAGCCTTGTTGTCGCGTTTGATGGATCATCACGGCGTGGAATCTGTGCGCGGATCCAGTAGCCGTCGGGGAGGACAGGCACTTAAGGAATTGGTTAACCGCACGCGACGTGGGTACGATGTGGCCATTACCCCAGACGGCCCACGTGGGCCTAAATATGAAGTGCAGGAGGGGGTCGTGATGTTGGCTCAACTCACCGGTTTACCGGTCGTGCCGATGTCCGCGCAGATTCATTCCAAAAAAGTATTGGGCAGTTGGGATGGCTTTCAAGTGCCGCTACCATTTGCCCGGTGCGACATCCGGATGGGCGAACCAATTTGGGTGGATCGCAAGGGCGACGAGGTGGAGCGGGAAGTCGCGCGGCGGCAGATCCAGGAGCGCATGATGGCACTGACCACCGATTAAGGTAATCGCTTTTCGATCGACCGGTATTTTTCCCGGCGCGCCTTAATGGCCGTAACGTAATCTTTGGTGGTCGGAAACCCAATCGCTTCAATGAACGCAGTGCCGTTGGTGTCCGCCTCGTCCTTTTTCCATTTCAAGACATTCGAGCGCCCGGCATTGTACTCGGCGAGCCCGTACGCCACAGGGTCATCGGTGTCCGAATAGCGGCTCATGGCCCGCTTGAGATACCAGGTGCCGGCGAGCACATTGCTTTTTGCGCTGACCAAATGGCCATGTTGAAAGTTATCGATGCCGGCGGATTCCGCCCATTCGTGTGCCGCCGCATCGCGGATTTGCATCAGGCCCAGTTCGCCGGCAG
>DPAW01000145.1:1281-2872 GCA_003517285.1 Verrucomicrobiales bacterium | reverse complement strand
AGCGCGGGATCCATATCGTAAATGGATGCGGCGGCAATGATCACCTCGTCCTGACTATGATCGAGCTGATAGGCCCGCCACCACCACCAGCCGCCGACATTGATGGCGGCAAACACAGCGGCGATGAGCGCGTACTTCAGCTTCACAAGCCCGTTTTAGGCGAAGCCTTGCGGGACGTCGAGGCCTGTTAATTCATTAACCTTTCACGGTGTGCGCCGGGGCGCGAGGGTGGGGCGTGGTCGCGTGTGTGACACTGGAGATTGCCCTGCGCAAGGAGTTTGACTACCTCATCCCGCCGGAACTGGAAGGCCGGGTGGAGGTGGGCACACGCGTGAAGGTGCCCTTCGGCCGGCGGCAGGTGCTTGGGTGCGTCACGGGGATGGCGGAGCAATCCGAGCATGAAACGCTCAAGCCGATCACCAAGATCATCGGCGCCCAATCATTGGTCACCCCCCGGGTGTTGGAATTGGCCCGGTGGATTGCCGAATATTATTGCTGTGCGCCGGAGACCGCGCTGAAGAGTGTGTTGCCCGATGCTGTTCGCAAGGAACAGGAAGGCTGGCGGGAACGCCTGCATGTTCGCTTGCTGCCCGGCGGCGAAGGCGCGGAGGCGCTGACCAAACGGCAGCTGGAAGTGTATCAGGTGATCGAGGAAAACCGATCACTGGCCATGCAGGAGCTGCTTAAGCTCACCGGCACCACTGCCCAGACCGTGCGCAAGCTGGAGGACAAGGGCCTCGTGGAAATTGCCCCGCAGATTTCCGAACGCGATCCCTACGCCAACGAGGAAATCGTCCCCACCCAACCACTGAACTTGAATGCCGAACAAGCTACAGCTTTGAGGGAGATTAACGGGAAGCCCGGCGATTTTTTCCTGCTGCACGGAGTAACAGGGAGTGGGAAAACCGAAGTGTATTTGCAGGCGATTGCACATGCGTTGGAGCAAGGTAAGGGGGCGATTGTCTTGGTGCCGGAAATTTCGCTGACACCGCAGACGGTCGAGCGCTTTAAGGCACGGTTTAGCACCGGGCCGCTCAAGACACTGGTGGCGGTGCTGCACAGTCATCTTTCTGCCGGCGAACGTCATGATGAATGGCACAAGATTCGGCAGGGACGCGCGAAGATTGTGATCGGCGCGCGTTCGGCAATTTTTGCGCCGGTCGAACCACTTGGGTTGATTATCGTGGATGAGGAACACGAGCCCTCCTACAAACAGGAGGAGGCACCGCGGTATCATGCGCGAGATGTAGCAGTAGTACGCGGCCAGCGCGAGGAGGCTACGGTGGTGCTCGGCTCAGCCACGCCCTCGATGGAGAGTTACCATAATGCCCAGCGCGGTCGTTACCAGCTACTGGAAATGCCGTCCCGGGCGGATCATAAGCAGATGCCGCTGGTGCGCGTGCAGGATATGCGCACGGAAAAGTCAAAGGGCGATCAGGGGCCGCCGATTTTTTCGCAGCGCCTCAAGGAGGCGATTCGTAATCGGCTGGAGCAGGGTGAACAAACGATTTTGTTCCTCAACCGGCGCGGCTTTGCTACCTCAATGCAATGTCCGGATTGTGGTTATGTAGCCGAATGTCCAGACTGCAGC
>DPAW01000145.1:0-877 GCA_003517285.1 Verrucomicrobiales bacterium | reverse complement strand
CGTTGCCCAAGCGAAGGCTGTGGCTCCCCCAAGATCCGCTTTCATGGCATGGGGACAGAGAAGGTGGAGGATGTGTTACGAAAACTATTTCCGGACGCCAATGTCACACGAATGGACTCGGATGCGCTCAAGCGCAAAGACGATTACCGCCGCATCCTAGGTGATTTTCGACGCGGCAAAATCGACATACTCGTCGGCACTCAAATGATCGCCAAGGGCTTGCACTTTCCGCGCGTTACGTTGGTGGGCATAGTCTATGCCGATACCGGCCTTCATCTGGCCGATTTCCGCGCGGGTGAGCGTACCTTTCAGTTGCTTACGCAGGTGGCGGGACGCGCGGGTCGTGGTGAGGTGGAGGGCGAGGTGGTGGTGCAGACCTTTTCCCCCGTACACCCTGCTATTCAGTTTTCACGTCGACACGATTATGAGGGTTTTTTTGAAGCTGAGATGGAATTCCGAGAGCAGCTGAGATATCCGCCCTTTACGCGCGCAGCGATGCTGACCTTGCGTGGGCGCAGCGAAGAGAAAGTTTCCTTCTCAGCTGAGCACGTAAAAAAACAAATCGATCCGTTATGTAAATCCATGGATGATCTACAAATCTCAGGACCGGCTCCAGCACCGTTGTTGCGAGCGGAGACCTTTTATCGTTATCAACTCATGCTGCGCACCGGCCGCATGAGCGAACTTAGCCGGCATCTCGCCGCCATCACCGCCGGCCTGAGTTTTCCGGATGACGTGACCTTGACCGTGGACATCGACCCCGTAAGCCTCCTCTGATGGTTGATGGTTCACCCAGCGTGCTATTACTCATTCCTGCGTATAATGAGGAGGAGCGTATTGGACCAGTGCTGCGAGATTACGCCACGTATTTTCGTGA
>DPAW01000096.1 GCA_003517285.1 Verrucomicrobiales bacterium | reverse complement strand
CCAGAACTCCATCACCCTGCCCCGTGCGGAGATCAAGGATCTCAAGGCCATGCCCGTTTCGCTCATGCCCGAGGGCATCACCGACGCGCTGACCGACCAGCAGGTGCGCGATTTGTTTACCTATTTGATGGAGAAATAGCGCCGAACTGCTTGGCAAAACACAGCGGTTTCGCTACCGTCCCGCCCTCCATGGCATACATCAACGAGCATTACCTGAAGCTGCAAGCCGGTTATCTCTTCCCCGAGATTGGCCGCCGCGTGAACGAGTTTACCCAGGCCAATCCGGACGCCGCCGCGCGCCTGATCCGCTGCGGCATTGGCGATGTGACCGAAGCCCTGCCCACCGCCTGCGTGGAGGCACTTCACTCCGCCGTGGATGAAATGGCTAATCGCGACACCTTCCGCGGCTACGGCCCGGAACTGGGCTATGAGTTCCTGCGCGAAGCCATTGCTCAAAATGATTTTTCGGCTCGAGGCGTGAACGTCGGTGCCGATGAGATTTTCATATCCGACGGCGCCAAGTGCGATACCGCCAACATCCTAGATATCCTCGGCCATCAAAACCGCATTGCCATCACCGACCCGGTGTATCCTGTGTATCTGGATACCAACGTGATGGCCGGCCACACCGGCAACGCGAATGACGCCGGTCAGTACGAAGGCATCGTTTACCTGCCGTGCACCGCGGAAAATAATTTTGTGCCCGCTTTCCCCGCAGAGAAGGCAGACATCATTTACCTGTGTTACCCCAATAACCCGACCGGTGCCACCGCCACACGCGAGCAACTCGCCGGTTGGGTGGCGTACGCCAAGGAGAACGACGCCATCATCCTTTACGATGCCGCCTACGAAGCGTTCATTCAGGATAGCGACGTGCCGCATTCCATTTACGAGATCGAAGGCGCGCGCGATTGCGCGATTGAGTTCCGCAGCTTTTCGAAAAACGCCGGCTTCACCGGCACCCGTTGCGCCTTCACGGTTGTGCCCGAGGAATTAACTGGAAAAGACGCCGAGGGCAACGAACACGGCTTGCACGGTCTCTGGGCGCGCCGCATGGCGACCAAGTTTAACGGCACCAGTTACCCGATTCAGAAAGCCGCCGCCGCCGTGTACAGCGAAGCCGGCAAAACGCAGGTCACCGAGCTGGTGGCGCATTACATGGGCAACGCCAAAATCCTTCGGGAAGCGGCCAGCGCCAGCGGGCTGGACGTCTACGGCGGCACAAACGCCCCGTATATCTGGGTGAAAACGCCCGGCGGCGCGCCGAGCTGGGATATTTTCGATAAGGTCCTGAACGACGCTTCGGTGGTCATCACCCCGGGAGCCGGCTTCGGATCAGCAGGCGAAGGCTACTTCCGTATTAGCGCCTTCAACAGCCGGGCCAACGCCGAGGAAGTCGCTCAACGCATCAGCGAATTGAACTGGTAGCGGCCGACCGTTACGGCACGACCAATTTGGAGGTGAGGTTGTAGCAGGCCACGCCGTTACTCTTGCGTACAAACAGGCGACCGTTACTCACCACGGGCGAGGGACACCACATCGCCTTCACCCGCGTCTTGGCGAGTTCTTGATGCGCCTCCGGGGAGGCCTTGAGCATCACGAGGTCGCTGCCGTTTTTTTCCAATACAATGAATTTGCCGTCCGCGACCAGCGGCGAGGAAATCGTGCACTTGCGCTTCTCATGCCATTTCACCTTACCGCTGGCCAGCTCAACGCACATCTGATTTTCGCCACCAGCAAAGTACACGTGCCCTTCGAAGATCACCGGTGTAGATTGCGTGCGGCGTGCTTCCAGCGCGTAATTCCACACCATCTCCGCACCGTCACTGGACAATTTGTATCCCGCCAATCCGATTTTCTCCTGGCGGGAATACGCCACCAGCCAATCACCAACCACCACCGGCGTGGATTCTCCACCGCCCTGAGCCGTCCACAGCACCTCGCCCGTGGCCAGATCCAAACAGGAAACATTGCTGCGTGCATTCACGATCAGGCGCACCTTGTCTTGGTCTTCCCAAATTACCGGTGAAGAGTTGCTCGCCGACAATTCGTTTGCGCGCCACAACTCTTTGCCTGTCTCCACATCTAGAGCAACCAGTTTGCCGGCCATGATAAATGCCTTATCTCCGTGCACGAGAAACGAGGAAGCCGTGCCTTTGCCCGGCAGCTCGGTCGACCACAGCGACTTGCCCGATTTCGCATCCACGCAGTAGGCGTGGCGACTGCCCGCAGCAAACACCTTACCGTCCACAACCGAAGGGGTGCTGGAAGATTTACGGCCGGTCGGTTCACCGGGCGCCTCCGCGCGCCACAGGGTTTTGCCAGTATTTCCATCAATGCACACCACGACGTCCTTGGCCTGCCGCACGGAGGAAGGCACTACCTTGATGATTTGGTCGGCCGCCAGCTCGCTGAAATTCTCTTCCTTAATCCACGCCTTGAACGCCGCGTCGCTCTCGAAGGTCGTGCCTACTTTCCTGGAGACCTTAACAAGTTCCGCATATGGCACGGCGGCTTTGCCTTTCTTGAAGCGACCCTTCACCCAACCGCTCAAGCTTTGAGCCAGCTTGGCATCAAGATTTTCCTTCACCCAATTATCCGCCCACTCGTCCAGCTTGGCACCGCGCAGCCGAGGATTCAGATTCACCCGGGCCTGCTCCATCTTTTCCACGAGCGCCTTATCGGAAATATTCCGGAACCCAAGACGGCGCGGGGTCAACTCATTGATTTCGCGCTGCTTCGATGGCACGTCCAGATGCCAGACGATCCCCATGTAGATGCGGTTGCCCGAGACCACGAGGCTGCCATGCCCGCCATCATCGTCACTGGGAATTTCTTCGCTCTGCCAAAGCTGTTCCGGGCCGGTTTCGTCAAACTCTGTCCGCAACGGGGTCTTGTCCGTCACCAAGCCATTGCGGTCCGCTCCGCGCCATTGATTCCACTCCGCGGCATTCAAGATTACCGCGCTGACCATCAAGAAAATCCATGCCTGTTTCATGAGCGCATTGGACTAGCCCAACCGACCCCCGCATTCAATCGCAAAACTCAATTGGGCATGGACAAATCCACCCGGTGCACTAGCCTTCGCCCGTGGATCCGTTTCTACTGCTCCTCATCGGCCTGGCCACCGTCCTCGGCGGCATTCTCTGGCTCCGACTGCACCCCTTTCTCGCCCTCTTTATCGCCGCCCTGCTGATCGCTGGCATCACCCCCAAGGAACAGGTAATCGAGGCGCTCAGTTCCAAGTATTTTAATGAGCGGATCAAAAAGGAACAGATCCCTGCCAAAGAGATTTCCAACGTCGATGCGAGCTACCATGTGGAGGCTCAGGCCAAAGCCACCGCCTACGCAAGTAAGACGCCCATCAACCGGATCACGACTGAATTTGGTGTTACTTGTGGCAAAATCGGCATCATCATCGCTCTCGCCTGCCTAATTGGCCGCTGTTTGCTGGCCAGTGGCGCAGCCGATCGGATCGTCCGCAGCGCCCTGTCGATCGTGGGCGAAAAAGGTGCCCCAGCCGCCTTTCTGGCCAGCGGCTTCACATTGGGGATTCCTGTGTTCTTCGACAGCCTCTTTCTTTTGGCCGTCCCGATGGCAAAGGCGATGTGGTTGAAGCTCCGGAAGAATTATCTCCTTTTGCTGGTGGCCCTCATTGCCGGTGGCACCATGACGCATTCGCTCGTCCCGCCCACCCCAGGCCCACTATACGTTGCCGGTGTTCTAGACATTAACATCGGCACGATGATCCTAGCAGGCCTCACCGTCGGCCTCTTTACGGCCAGTGCAGGTTACTTGTACGGGGTGTGGCTGAATAAACGAATGGATATTCCATTCCGGGAAAGTCCGGAGTCCAT
>DPAW01000022.1:1848-2986 GCA_003517285.1 Verrucomicrobiales bacterium | reverse complement strand
CCAGAATCGTTGAAGAGAGGCCTGGGAGTTTCCGATGAGCCTACCCTCGATATATTGACGAAAAAAGAGAAACGCGAAGTTCGTAGCCAATCTCGTAAGGCACGTAGAAAAGCTCTCTAAGAACCCATATAAAGAAGGGGCTGAAGTAGCTAAGGGGCGAGGCCCTAGAATGACACGCGTGTGAGAGGAAAAGCAGGAATTGCTCTTATCGTTGGGGGAATTACAATCGTCGATGGTTATGAATTCGACTTTGTCCTTCGCGAGTTTAAAGAGTTACAGGGGCGGTAGGCCTAGTTTCATTGAATCACTTCCTTCAGGCAAATTCCAGAAGCCGCTGCCTACGGTTAGGCGGAGTAGTTACCTCTAGTGGATGGCGATGAGCCGCTGAAGGAGCTATTACTCAGACGGGTGATGAGATTTTGGCCGAGGTAGGCAACATCCTTTTTGCTGTAGATGTGGTGCGTTTCATTTCCTACCAAACTCAGGATGGGCCACTATGGCTCCGATAGTGGCGCGGAGTGAGAAATTTTGGTTCGCGGCCGCCTCGAACACGGCCTCGATATGCGGACGATCGGCGCGGGTCACTTCGCGGCCGTGGGCGTAGCTGATGAGCTTGCCGATGATGCCCTTGTAGATGCGTTCGCGATCGGCCATCAACGCCGCCTTGAGCGTGGGCAGGTCGCGCACTTCACGGCCATTGGGCAGTTTCATGGTGGACTCGATCGGGACTTTGGTGAATTTGATTTTCTTGGTGAACGTGGTTCCATCCGGCTCGACAGGGAGCTCTTCCACGTGGCGGTATTCGCTGCGCTTGCGCCCGACCGGGTCGTAGAATTCCAGTGCAAAACCCAAGGGATCGATCTTGGAATGGCACCGGGCGCAGCTTTCGAGTTCCTGATGTTTGAGGATGGCTTCGCGGATGGTGGTGGTGCCTCGGATGTCCGGCTCGTTGATCAAAATGTCAGCGGGCGGCTCGATCTTTTCGTTGTAAAGATTCTTAAGAATCCACGAGCCGCGATGGATCGGTGACGTGGCGAAGTCCGTGGAAGTGAGCTTGAGGAAACCGGCCTGCGCAATGAGCCCGCCACGTTCGCTGCCCTTGGGCAGTTTCACCGGCACAAACGCATCGCCTTTCACA
>DPAW01000022.1:0-1477 GCA_003517285.1 Verrucomicrobiales bacterium | reverse complement strand
AGTCGATGAAATGTTTCATGCTCATGCTATTTTCCAGCAGGTGCCGAAACAATTCGCGGCCTTCGCGGCCCATGGAATCGACTGTCATGCGGCGCACGTTTTTGAACACGCGCACGTCGGGCCCGAAGTCGTCCACCTTATCGCGCTGCAGCCATTGGCGCGTGAAATCCTCAACGAAGCGGCCGGCTTTGGGGTCCTTGAGCATCCGCTCCACCTGCGCCGAGGGATCCTTGGCAAGCGCACCCGACCGGGCGGCCGCCAGCAACGTGGCGTCCGGTATGGAGTTCCACAAAAAATAGGATAACCGATGCGCACGCTCCACAGCCGTCAATTCATTCGATTCCGCCTTGTAAATGAAGTGCGGCGAGGTCAGCAGCGTGATCAACACACTGCGCGCCATGGCCACGGTGCCGGCCGCCTGTTGCTTGGCGGCGATGGCCACGAACACCGGCCGATCTTTCAAAGGCACCGGCCGCTGCGTCAGCAACAACGCCAGGTGATCCACCAGCTCGCCGGGTTTCATGTTGGGTCGGGGAAGGATGGCCTTCATCGCGGCGGTCGGCCACTGCTCCGTTAACGGGCCGGTCACTTTCATCTGAGAGAACCGCATGGCGGGACCGGTGTGCGGTTTCTTGGCCAAAGTCCTGCCCGGCACGCGGGCGCTATCGAAGGTGAAGGCCAACATGTCGCCGGCCTTGAGAGTGAGCTCGGTCGTAAACCCTTTCGAGCCATGCGGCATGGGGATGCGGCGGATCATCTGAAAGCTGGTCGGATGACGCCCGTCCCCGAGGTTGATCCCGATGACCTCGCCTTGGTTGGATTTCTCCGAATGCGCCTTCACTTCGAGCCGGTACGTTCCGAAAGCGGGGATCACAAATTGATCGTGGCTCTCCGGATCGATGGAGAAATGCAGGTTGCTGCGATAGGGGCGAAAGCCCGTGAGCACATAGTCGTCCCCATCGCGGAAATCCCCGCCGCCGCCGGTCGCAAAGTTTTTGCTGCCGTGAAAATGACGCGCATCGAATTCCCACGTCTTCGTTTCGGGCTTGGCATCCGGCAACACGCGTTCGGCGATGAAGCGCGCAGTCTTGAGGTAAGCCATGACCTGATGCGGCGACATCAGGTGAGCCTCGCCAAACTTGTCGAACCCGTGCTCCACGTGGTCGGGCGGCAGCAGGCCGGTGAAATCAAAATCCACGCCGAACAGATCCCGCATCGTGTGGGTGTACTCAGCACGAGTGAGCCGCTTGAGTGTGGCGAGCGGGCGTTGGGCCAGGATGCGCTGTTGCAGCCACTGCACCGCCTCCGCCCTCACAGCGGCCTTGGGTTGGGGCGCTTTTTCCGGCGGCATCTCGCCGGCCTCCAGCACATCGGCCACGGTCTCCAGCAACTCCTCATCCGCGAAAAGCACATCCACCGGCCGATCCAGGCGCACCTTGCCCTTTTGTTGTTTAGGGCCGTGGCACTTGACGCAGTT
>DPAW01000301.1 GCA_003517285.1 Verrucomicrobiales bacterium | reverse complement strand
AGGCGTTCGTGAAACATTCGGCCGGGAACGGCATGGATATTTTCCGGATCTTTGATTCGCTCAATTACCTGCCTAACCTCAAGGCTGCGATGGAGGCCGTGCGCGAAACACACGCTGTCTGTGAAGGCACGATCTGTTACACGGGTAATATCCTCGACGATCAACGCGATAAATATCCGCTCGAGTATTACGTGAAGCTCGCGAAGGAACTCGAGAAGATGGGCGCCCATACCTTGTGCATCAAGGACATGGCCGGACTGTGCCGTCCGTACGCCGCACAGAAGCTGGTGAAAACCCTGCGGCAGGAGGTGGGTTTGCCGATTCATTTCCACACGCACGACACCAGCGGCGTGAATGCCGCTTCCGTGCTCAAGGCCACCGAGGCCGGCGTGGACATTGCCGACTTGGCTATTGCGTCCCTATCCGGTTCCACCAGCCAGCCGAATCTCAACAGCGTGGTGGCCGCGCTGGATCATACGCCACGCGAGACCGGTTTGGATCTCGGTGCATTGAATGAATTCTCCGATTACTGGGAGGCCGTGCGCCGCGTGTACGCGCCGTTTGATACGGGCCCACGCAGTGGTATTGGAGATATTTACGAGCACGAAATGCCCGGCGGCCAGTACACCAACCTGCGCGAGCAAGCCGAGAGCATGGGCCTTGGCGCGCGCTGGAAGGAAGTGGCCCGCACTTACGCCGAGGTCAACGATCTCTTTGGCGACATCGTGAAGGTGACCCCCTCTAGCAAGGTGGTGGGCGACATGACGATGTTCCTCGTCACCCGCGGCATCAAGCCGGCGGATGTGGTGAACCTCGAGCCCGGCGCCACGCCGTTCCCGCAATCGGTTATCGACATGATGAAAGGTCGCCTAGGCAAACCCGTGGGTGGTTGGCCGCGCAAGGTGCAGAAGGTGGTGCTCGGAAAACAGAAGCCGCTCAAGGGCCGACCCGGTGCCGATCTCAAGCCGCTGAACCTCGAGCGCACGCGCAAGAAGGTTGAAGAAGAGATCAGTCGCAAGGTCAACGACGATGATTTGCTTAGCTACCTCATGTATCCGGACGTGTTCAAGGACTACAACAAGTTCCGCCGCCAATACGGTGATGTGTCCGTGCTGCCCAGTTCTACTTACTTTTACGGGCTGCAGCTCGGCGAGGAAATCACCGTAGACATCGAGGAAGGCAAGACGCTCTACATCAAACTTATCAATGTCAGCGATGCCGATGAAGAAGGCGTGCGCACGTTAACCTTCGAGTTGAACGGATACCCGCGCGAAGTGGAGATTGCCGATGCATCCATGAACGTGCTGGAAAGGGCTATTGCCAAAGCCGATCCGGGCAACGACCTCCATGTCGGCGCGCCCATCCCGGGCATCATCACCGAGGTGGCCGTGGGCATCGGTGCCAAGGTGGCCAAGGGCGACAAGCTGTTGACCATGGAGGCCATGAAAATGCAGACGACCGTGTACGCCGCGGCCGATGGCGTGGTGGACAAGATCAACGTCGGTATCGGCGAATCGGTCGAAAGCAAAGACCTCATCATGGAGTTACGCGAAGCGTAAGTCAGCGCGTTCGAAATTTTGATAGCGCGGGCCGGCGTGGGTTTTCTCAATATGCCCAATAAGGGTTCGCCTTGAATGTGACGTACGACCAACATGCCGTTGGGCACAGCAATATGATAGTTTTTCGCCGGAAATTGCGGCCTGATTCATGGGGCACGGCATCCATACAGGAGAACTAGAGCGCTACATAGGAAGGCGCTGCGGCGTTTCACCCGGCCAGTGACCGTAGTGGCTGAATTATTCGAAGGTTATTCACGTAACCTACTTACGCGGAATGCGTCTAATTGGCGAGTGAGTTAAGCGCTGGATCGGCCTGAGATTTGCCGATATTGGCGTGATATTTTAGGTAACTGAACACGTTTTGAGCTTGCTGAGCCCGATATAAATGTTAGTTTTTCACCACGCCTCAATAACTTGAGGCGGTTTTCCATGAGGGGGAAACGCAAGGGGGCCCGGCAACGGGTAGGGCGTTTGGATGGCTTACGCTTCGTTTAAACAATTTTGCATTGCTGCACACTTGGCGTGTGAAGACGAATGGGATGCCTTGATGGCAGACTGGCGTCGGGAACGGGCCGAGGATGGTATGGCTGATGCTTTCCCTGTTTACCTGTGCCGCCGCAATGACATTAGCGAGGCGGATTACCTCAAACGCGTCGGCGAAGCCTTTGACTGGCGCAGTATCGATCTGGCGGAGGTAAAGCCTTCGGTGGAGGCGCGCCGGAAAATTTCCTCCAAAGTGGCCAGTCAATATTCCGTACTGCCGGTCACGATGGAAGAAGGCGTCTTGGTGGTGGTGGTGAGTGATCCGTTCCATACCGATTTGATCAATGCCGTGCGCTTTGCGGCGCAGGGGCCGGTGCGTTTCGTCTTGGCCCCGGCTGAGGATATCTCCAAGGCGTACGAGAAATACTACGGCGTCGGCGCGGAGACGATTGATGAATTGGCGCAGGATGAGGTGGATGATGAGGAAGATCTGGAGTTGATGTTTTCCGATGACAAGGAAATCGCCGAGGGCGATCAGGAAGCCAGCATCATCAAGTTCGTCAATCAGGTCATCTGGCAGGCTTACCGCAGCCGCGCAACGGACATCCATTTTGAGCCGCACGAAGATGAGCTGCAGATTCGCCATCGCATTGATGGCATCCTGCACCAGATGTCCTTGCCGCCGGCGCTCAAGAAGCTGCAGGCGGCGCTCATTTCCCGCATCAAGGTAATGAGCGGCATGAACATTGCCGAGAAACGGCTCCCGCAGGACGGCCGCATCAATGTCCGCATCAAGGGGGAGGAGATTGATATTCGAGTGTCCACCGTGCCGACTGTGTATGGCGAGAGCGTTTCGCTGCGTTTGCTCACGCGAGGCAGCGTGCTTAAAGGCATGGATTCGTTGGGCATGAGTCGCGAGATTGAGACTCCTATCCGGGAAATCATTCACCAACCGCACGGCATTGTGCTGGTTACCGGCCCGACGGGTTCCGGTAAATCCACCTCACTCTATTCATTTTTAAACACCATCAACTCTACTGATAAACGGATCATGACGGTTGAGGATCCGGTGGAGTACGAGATGAAAGGGGTGAATCAGGTGTCGGTTAAAAACGATATCGGCCGTACGTTTGCTCATGTGCTGCGCCATTTCCTACGGCAGGATCCGGATGTGATCATGGTGGGTGAGATTCGGGATGGCGAGACGGCCGAGATTGCCGTTCAGGCGGCGAACACCGGCCACCTTGTGTTCAGCACACTGCATACCAACGATGCCCCCAGCGCGTTTACGCGTCTGATTGACATGGGTATGGAACCGTTCCTTGTTGCCGATGCAATTGAGGCGGTGATGGCACAAAGACTGGTGCGCACCATTTGTTCTGAATGCAAAACCGAGCAAACGGTTAGTAAGGAATATTTATTGAGCGTAGAATTCCCGCTGGCCCACGCAGCAGGCGCGAAATTCTGGCAGGGCGCCGGTTGTGATGCCTGCGGCGGGCGCGGCTACCAGGGGCGCTCGGGGATTTACGAATTATTGCGCAACAGCGAAGCCATTCAGCAACAGGTGATCAATCGCGCGCCGGCCTCGGTGATCGGGCAATTGGCCCGGAGTGAAGGTATGAAAACCCTGCGCGAGTACGGCTGGGGACGCGCCATGGCGGGCGTGACTACCATCGAGGAAGTATTGCGCGTGACGCAAATATCCGAGGCGTTGGCCGAGCAGCCCGTGGAGAATTTCTGATGGCGACGGAACCGACAGCGAAGCCTCCCAAAGCGCCGGCTCTGCCGGATGCCTGTAACGTGATTGATTGTTCCACGGGACGTCAGCAGTTCTGGCGGTTTGCCAAGGGCAAGCGCCGCATGAAGCTGGTGGATGTGCGCGATACGTTGGTGGATGAGCCCGTGCCGGCCAAGCATCTGGACCGAGACACCAGCCAGATGTGGCGGCCGCATTGCCAAAACGACGCTTGGTTGCCGGCTGAGCAGGTCTTCTTCCGCGTGCTGCAGTTGCCTTTGTGCAGCGAGGCTGAGCTGCCGGGCATGGTGGAGCTGCAGCTCGATAAAATTTCTCCGCTGCCGCTGGCGCAGGCGGTGTGGACCTATGAACGCGTGCCGGTGCATCGTCCGGATCGGGCGCAGCAAACGGTGGTGGTGATGGTGGCCGAACGTTCCGTGGTGGAGCGGTACGCCGGTGAATTGGAACAGGTGGGATACCGGCCCGATCGCATGGAACCGGCCGTGCTGCATCAGGTCATGGCCACGCCGCAGGGCGGTGTATTGCCGGACGGCGCCTGGATTTATCCGCGCTTCGCGGATCCGCAAGTGCATTGCACGGTGGCGTGGTGGGATGAAGGGGTGCTGCAAAATATCACCCAGCTGAGTCTGTCATCGCGCGAGCATTTAAACGAACTTACCAGCAATCTCACCGCTACCACTTGGGCGGGCGAACTGGAAGGCTGGCTGACGGGCGAGACCGATTGGCATTTGGTGGCTTCCAATGAGGAAGCTGAGGAATGGCTTAGTATTTTGAATGACTGGGCGGGCAAGGGAGTGCAGGTGGAGGAGCCGCCAGATTCCAATGCGCTGGCGGCTGCTGCTGCGGCCCGGGCCGAGCGGCCGCTCACTCAGGGTAACCTACTGCCAATCGATCGTCAGGCACGGTATCACCGGGATGATGTGGATCGTGTGTGGGGCAATGTGCTGATCTGGACCTTTATGCTCTACGTCGTGTTTCTCTCCGTTTATTTCGTGATG
>DPAW01000280.1:5758-8299 GCA_003517285.1 Verrucomicrobiales bacterium | reverse complement strand
CGAGATGCGTTACCACACAGTGATTCAACTCATTCACTCCCCG
The DNA here is from genome assembly GCA_003517285.1 of Verrucomicrobiales bacterium. Taxonomy (GTDB): domain Bacteria; phylum Verrucomicrobiota; class Verrucomicrobiia; order Limisphaerales; family UBA1100; genus UBA1100. The sequence goes on along the minus strand of DPAW01000280.1, from coordinate 8,256 downwards.
CACGCGCAATTGCCGCGGCACTACCATTCCTGCCATCCACTCATCGCCGCAATCGACCAATAGATCCTCTCCTTCAACGTGCACCATCGGCCCTTGCGGCAGAAAGGTCATCCGCACCACAACTCGATCTTTCTGCCATACCAACAGCAGCAAGACGGCAAACATTCCTACTCCTAAAAACATCCACCGCCGCCGCGCCGAATGCCATGCCCAGCCTGTACCAAAGCCAAACAACACAAAATACCAACCAGCCATCATCCATCCTTGAGGCGAACGAACGTACTGCCAACCGCCCGGCAACTCCGCCGCCCATTGGCTGATCGCCATCATCGCGTTCATAAAAAACCACGCAGCGTGATTGAACCAAACCGAAACTGGCTCCAGCCATACACCCAGCAGTAAACTCCCAAGGCAACTTGCCAGTGCCGCCATACCACATACCACCACCGGTACATTGGCCAGCAGCGCTACTGGGTTGAAGAGATTGAAATGGTGCGCCACCAGCGGCATGGAAGCCAGCCAAGCTCCAGCCGAAACCGCCAAGGCGCCCAGAAACCAACGGGATGCCCCAAATAATCCCTGCTGCCAACGGGACCACAACAGCCTCGGCAAATAGGGATCCGGCCGCGCCTGATTCTCCAGCCATTGCGCCACCGGCGGCACCACGCAAGCCAGGCTAAACACTACAACAAACGAAAGTTGAAAGCTGGCGCGAAAGATTTGCTGAGGATCCCATAGGAGAATCAAGAACGCCGCCAGCCCCAACGAGTTCAACACATTCACTGGCCGCTTAAGCACCCAACCGCCCAAGAGCAGCGTCATCATCACCGTTGCCCGCACGGCCGATGGCTGCCAGCCCGTTGCTCCGGCATAAAACCACAACAACGGAATCACCAACGCCGCAGCGCCTTGTCGGCCGAGGCGACACACACGTAGCAATCCGAGCATGATTCCTGCCACCAACGCCACGTGCAACCCCGAGATGGCAAACAAATGCATTGTTCCCGACTGCATGAACGAGGCCGCCACATCTCCCGATAACCCTGTGCGCCATCCCACCGCCATGGCCCACAACAATTCCACAGCCGGATCATTCTCCGGCAACCCCCGGCCCAAGGTGGCCCGGCCCCATATCTGAAAAAGTTCGCTCCAAGAAAGCTCCCTGACCGATGGCGTCACCTTATATTCCGAAACCACGTCGGTTTGTAATTCATGATAGATAGCCTGCCTTGCCAGTTGTTGTTTGCGATCAAAGAAACCCGGAGCTACCGCAGGCCGAGGCGGTGCCAAGACGCCATCCACCGTTATCCGTTTCCCTTTTGAAATAGTTCCGTTCAAGGAATTCGTACCCAACACCATCACCCGTCCAACTGCCGCTCTCCATACCCCGTTGGTTTGGGCGCGTTCGAGCTCCATCGAGACTTGAAGACGCGTGCCCGAGGTCGTCTTTTGAATCCGTGGCACGGAAAGAACCGTGCCTTCCACCCGGGCAATGGCTCCGGCATCCGGCACCCAATGCCGCAGGTCATTTGGAGATGAGGGCGTGGTTTGCCCCGCATAATTAGCCCACCCCAACAGAAAGATCCCCAGTCGCCAACAAATCCCGCGTCCCAATTCCGCTCCCTGCGCTCCCCACCCAGCCAGATTTTCATGACACAATTCTCTTTGCCATAACGCCAAGGAAAACAACAGATGCATCCACCAACACCAAGCCCACCCCACAACCACGCCGGCAACACCCGCCCACAGCCAGTGAACCGGCAGCGTTGTTTCGTTTCCAACCAACACACCCCCAAGATAATAGCCAGCTACACGCAAGGCGGGATGGTTCATGTATTAAATCCTAGCATTAAGGATGTATTTGGCAAGTTGGGTGTTTTTGCGTAGCTTGCGCAGGTGCTCAAGCTGGGTGTAAATATTGACCATGTGGCGACCTTGCGGGAGGCGCGGTATCGCGGCCAATCCGCCGGCGAACCATGCCCGGTGGAGGCGGCCATTACCTGTGAAGCGGCCGGCGCACACGGCATCACCGCTCATCTGCGGGAGGATCGCCGTCATATTCAGGATACCGATGTGCGCGCGCTGCACCGTCGCATCGGCACCCGGTTGAATCTCGAAATGGCCATTGCGCCAGAAATTGTCCGGTTTGCCCTGAAGCTGAAGCCGGACATTATCTGTTTGGTTCCCGAGAAACGAGAGGAAGTCACCACCGAAGGCGGGCTCGAAGTGGCCCGTCAACTGCCCGCGATAAAGCGCATCTGCACGCGCATGGGTCGGGCGAAGATTGAGGTGAGCCTATTTATCAATCCGGATGCCCGGCAGGTGGATGCCGCTGCGGAAGCCGGCGCCCAATTTATTGAGCTGCATACCGGCCAGTTTGCCGAACATCATGGCAACGCCCGCAACCGACGCCGGGAATTGAACAGGCTAATTTCCGCCGCCGAGCACGCCCACTCGCTCGGCTTGCGGGTGAATGCCGGCCATGGACTGAATTACGA
>DPAW01000280.1:0-5421 GCA_003517285.1 Verrucomicrobiales bacterium | reverse complement strand
AATCTTTCAACCCTCCACGCTGTGCCCCATCTGGAGGAGTTGAACATCGGCCACAGCATCATTAGCCGATCCATCGAAACAGGACTGACCAAAGCCGTGAAGGAAATGCTACGCCTCATGAAAGGATATCGCGGCGGATGATTTTCGGCACGGGCATTGACATCATCGACGTCGCCCGCATTGGCCGCGTCCATTCCCGTTGGGGAGACAAGTTCCTCAACAAATTCCTGCGGCCAGACGAGATTGAGTATTGCCTGCAACAGACTGACCCCTCTCCCAGTATCGCCGCACGCTTTGCCGGCAAGGAGGCGGTCAGTAAGGCGTTTGGCACCGGCATCGGTGAGAAGCTAAACTGGCATGATCTAGAAATTGTCCATCACGATCGCGGCCGCCCGATGGTGCATCTGCATGGCAAGGCAAAGGTGCTGTTGATGGAACTAGGCGGCAAGGCCGTGCATATCAGCCTCAGCCACAGCGATGGTCAAGCCGCAGCCATGGCCGTGCTCGAAGGGTAACTACGCCTCGTGCAATGCGGCGATCACTTGCCGAAGCATGCTCTCCACAAACTGCTGGTTTGCAGTGTCTTCGAGCTTACCGCCGTTTTCCTCCACCACATAGAAACTGTCATTGGCACCACCTTTGGCCGTGTTGATGCGGGCCAACTCGATGGATAAACCGAGCGTGGTCAGGGTATGCGTCACGGCATATAGCAGGCCGATGTGATCCTCAGCCTCCAGATCGATCACGGTGAATTCTTCACTGGCGTGGTTATCGAAAAAGATGCGCGTGGGAATCCGCTCCCCGCTGAGCGAGGTGTATTCCACGCCGGATTCTGGCAGTTGCGCAAAATCCAAATCCAAATCCTCAAAGGATTTCAGAGCTTCATTCAATCGCACAGCGAACTGCTCCCGTTGACCCGCCTCCGGCAGGCCACCAGTCCACCCATCCGTCAGAAAGAAACGGTCGATCACAATGGAATCTTCCCGCGTAAAAATCTGTGCACTAAGAATATTGAACCCGCATTCGGCGAGCACGCCGGTAACGCGACTGAACAGACCCGGCCGATCCCAAGTGCAAATACCGACATTGTAGCAGCCACGATCCGGATCTCGTTTCCAAATCACCGCCGGATCCAGCATCCGGTCTTCGTGCAAGACTTGTTGTTTGAAAAAATCGTGTACCAGCTCGATGTCCTCCACGATTTCATCCGCGGGCACCGTCCGGAAATAACGCGGCGGCAAATTATCAAAGTGCGCCTCGATTTCTTCATCGGGCAGTCGGCCGGCAATCAGCTTGCGCGTCTCGGCTTCAATTTCATCGCGGTACTCCTCTTCCGCCCGCGCAGCCTCGGGGTCCTGCCGGTAAAACGCGTGACTCTTCCAATACAAAGTCCATTGCGTGATGTCCTTAAACCCGTTCCACAAATTATCCGCCGTGCCCAATGAATCCGCCAGCGTGTGGAGCATCAGCATATTGAGATTCTCCTCGCTCTCCAATGTCTCGGCAAATTGCCGCACGACCTGTGGGTCTTCCAGATCACGCCGCTGTGCCACCTGCACCATCAGGAGATGATGCCGAATGATCAGCCGGAGACTATCCGTTGCCGCCTCATCCACGCCCATGCGATCCGCCACGTGTTCAGCCACGCGTTCGCCTTCGCGTTCGTGGCGGTCAGTCTCGATACCTTTACCCGCATCATGCAGCAGCAGAGCGAGATACAGGGTGGCGGGTCGGTCGATTTCCTCAAACACCTCGCGGTATTTCTTATACCCTTCCCAGCGCCCTTCCCACAGGCCGTCGAGCTTTTCGATGCATACCAGCGTGTGTTCATCCACCGTATACTGGTGAAAAAACTCGTGTTGCACCAGGCAGGTGAGACGGCCGAATTCGGGCATGTATTTGCCGAGTAAATCCAGCTCATGCATCCGACGCAGCACATGCCCCACGGCGCCGGGTTGATTGAGTATCTCCAGAAACGTCTCATGCACATGCGGATCGACGCGCAGCTTGCGATCCATGCGCCAGGCGTTGTCACGGATCAGTTGCGACAAATCCGGATGCAAGCTCACGCTGTGGCGTTGCAACAGCAGAAACACGCGCATGAGTTTGCGCGGCTGATCCTTGAACACCGTGCGTTTCACATAATTGATTTCGCCATCGGAAATCCGAAAGCCATCGATCACCTGCTCGGTGCTGCCGCACATCCAGCGGCCAATGGCCTGTTGCCAACCGGGCCGTTCCACGATTGCCAAACGGCGTTCAATGGCGCGCACGATCAGATCGATATTGCGGGCGTGCCGATAGTAATCGCCCATGAATGCCTCCAATCGTTTCGCCGGGGAACGATTGGTGTAGCCCAGTTGCCAGGCGATCTTCGGCTGAACGGCCTTAGTCAGCGCATCCACCGGACGGTCGAGTTGGTAATGCAGCTCATTGCGGGCACGCAACAGAAACGAATAAGCCGCCTCCAGTTTCTCTGCATCCGCTTTGCTGATTTGCTTTTCGGTTTCCAGATCCTCAACCAGCCGCAGACCGCATTTGAAGTGCATCATCCAGCGCAGGTTCTGATAATCACGCAGGCCACCGCAGCCATTCTTTATGTTAGGCTCCTGCATGGTCACAGCATTGCCATATTTTTTGCGGCGCGCTGATTGATCCTCGATACGAAGGGCAATGTATTCATCGACGAACGGCTTCACGCATTTGTTGTCAACCTGCTGTTCCATCCGACCAAACAATTCCGCCGCGCCAACAACCAACCGAGACTCGATGAGGGCCGTCTTAGACTGCATATCCTTGTTGGCCTCCTCCACGCAATCCTGCACGCGCCGCACCGAGTGCCCGATCTTCAGCCCCAAATCCCAAAGCATATAGAGTACCGTATCGGTGACGCTCTGCAGATATTCATGCGGCTTGGTGCCACGCCACAATTGGTCATCACACAGGAACTGAATGTCGATATCGCTCTGCGGATTCAACTCCTTCCGGCCATAACCACCGATGGCAATCACCGCCATGAGCGGCGGCGTTTTTAGATCGCCCAACGGTGCTTGTTCCACCGCCGTAGTAAATAACTCGGCAATAATCGCATCCATCACAGCCGCCCGCGCCCGGCACAATTCACGACCCAGACCACCGCTCCGGTGAAGTTTTTTCAGTCGAGTGGATTCGTCCTTAAGGAACCGTTTGAAGCGTGGCAGTTCTCTGGAGGGCACGGCGCCTTCAGGCAAAGCCAACTGCTCTGCCGCCCGCGCCTTTACTTCCTCAGCCAGTGATGCCACCGCGCGTGGTTACCGCAAATTGTTCCGTATCAAAAGCCAAATAAGCCGGACTTGCCTCCGCTCCACCCCACCCCTACCGTTCGGACGTGCATCCGGTAGCGTTTGATCTAAGCGGCGTCACAGTCCATTGGTACGGTATTCTGCTGGCCACCGGCTTCATGGTCGGCCTTTGGACGGCCGGCCGGCGCGGCATGCGTATCGGGCTCAACCCCGAGGATATCTCAAACCTGATGCTCTGGATGTTCATCGGCGGCATCGCCGGTGCCAAGATTCTGTACGTCATCAACCACTGGGGCGATGACTCGTTCAAAAACCTGTTCATGCAACGCTCCGGCATGGTTTTTCACGGGGCGCTCTTCGGCACGGCACTCGCGGTCTGGCTGTTCACACTGAAAACGAAAATGCCGCTTTGGGCGACCTTCGACACGCTGGCGCCCAGCTTCGCGCTCGGCCACGCCTTCGGACGCATCGGCTGTTTCATGACGGGCTGTTGCTACGGCAAACCCTGCGACCTTCCTTGGGCCGTGCAATTCCCTGAAACTCACGACACTCAATCCGCACATGTGCATCCCACGCAGATCTACGAAAGCGTGCTGAACCTCGCACTGTACGGCGCTTTGGCTTGGCTCTTTCGCAATCGCAAATTCAACGGTCAGGTGTTCGCCACGTATCTGCTCGCCTACGCCGTGCTACGTTTAGCCATGGAATTCTTCCGGGCCGATAGCCGGGGCAGCCTGTGGTTTGGTACATTGACCTCCGGCCAAGGCATCAGCATCCTCCTTCTGATTGCCGGCGGCGCAATGTGGTATCTGCTGTCCACACGCGAAAAGATCGAGCCGGAACCTTCCGAGAAGCAATGAACCGGCGAAAGACACTGCGGGTGGAGATTTCCCAGCCCCAAGGGCGGCTGGACAAGTTTCTGCAAAAACAATTCCCCGACACCTCCCGCGGCGCCTTTCAAAGATTCATTCAGGATGGCGACGTGCGCGTGGATGGTAAAAAGGTCAAGACAACGCATCACCCGCGCGCCGGCGAAGAGATCATCATCACCTGGCCCGAGCCCGAGCCGGCCGAGGCGCAACCGGAGAACATCCCGCTGGAGGTGTTGTACGAAGACGATCGTCTGCTCGTCATCAACAAACTCGCCGGACTCGTGGTGCATCCGGCCGCCGGCCATGCGCGCGGTACATTGGTAAATGCCCTGCTCCATCACTGTGCCGGACAACTGAGCGGCGTAGGCGGCGTGGCACGGCCAGGCATTGTGCATCGACTGGACAAGGACACAAGCGGCTGTCTGGTGGTGGCCAAGGACGACTCGGCCCATCACGCCTTGTCCGCTCAATTCGCCAATCGCAAAACCACCAAGATTTATCAGGCGCTTGTCTGCGGCCAACCGCGCAAGGAACGCCTCACAGTCAAGGTCCCGATTGCGCGCCATCCGGTGCACCGCAAAAAAATGGCGATCGTGGAGCGCGGCCGCGATTCGCATACGGATTTCCGTATGCTTGAGGCATTGCGCGATTCAGCGCTGATGGAGGCCGCGCTGCACACCGGCCGCACGCACCAGATTCGTGTGCACCTCCAACATCTGGGCTGTCCGCTGGTGGGCGACCCGGTATATGGCGGCCGCCCGGCACGGCAATTTGCCCAATCCACCGGCTATGAAGCCCCGCGCCAGATGCTTCACGCCGCCGCGCTGGGCTTCACGCATCCCCTTTCCGGGAAGAAAATGGAGGTGAATGCGCCGCTGCCGGCCGATTTTGTCGATGCGGTAAACTTTCTGAAGTCCCGCTAAAAAGGCCGAATTTCGCCGTTTTTCTGCTTCCACCGGCCCAACCCGTGCGCTATTCTCCGCGGCCCGTTTTATGGCGAAACTCACCGTTAACGATTTGGATATGCAGGGTAAACGCGTGTTTACCCGCGTGGATTACAACGTGCCGATGGCCGAACAGGACGGCGCGATGGTGATCAATGATGACACCCGTATCCGCGCCACACTGCCCACGCTCAAGACGATGATCGATAAGGGCGCCAAGGTGATCCTCACCGCCCACCTCGGCCGGCCCAAGGGCGAGCGTGTGCCGGCCATGAGCCTCCGCCCCGTGGCCGATAAACTCGCCGAACTCATCGGCCAACCGGT
>DPAW01000097.1:5224-5371 GCA_003517285.1 Verrucomicrobiales bacterium | reverse complement strand
GCGCGCGCGGCGGAGATGTGGCAGGAGGTGCGGGCAGTGATCAATCTGGGGGAGATGCCGCCGAAAGAGGAGGGCGCCCTCAAGGAGGCCGAGCGACGGGTGTTGCTGGATTGGCTGAACCCGACGATCGCGCAGGCGGCCAAGCAG
>DPAW01000097.1:4332-4824 GCA_003517285.1 Verrucomicrobiales bacterium | reverse complement strand
TCTGGAGTACACGCGGGATTTCCCGCCGGACGGCATCTCGGCTGACGGCATGCGCAATAACGGCAGTGCGCTGCAGATGAATGCGATTCAGCTGGAGTATTATTTGGCGGCGGCACGCAAGGCACTGGACAAGATGATCACCACTGAGCCGGCGCCGCCGGTGTTTAAGCATCGGTTTGAGAAAAGCACGGACAACAAGTTTCCTCAGGGCATCGGGGGGGCTAATGAGCTGGATCGTAAGAAGGAGTTTATAGTGCGGATACGCAAAGATTACCCGGAGCAGGGGCGGTTCCGCATCCGAATGGGTGTACAGGTGGAGTTGCCCGAGGCAAAGGGGCCGGTGCCGCAATTGCATGTGCGGGTGGGGTATCGGCCGGATACGTTGGTGGATATGGCAACACTGGCGCAGCGGGACCTGACCAAGGCCGGCAAGCAAGAGCTAGAGTTCACGGGGCGCATTGAGAATTTTCCGTTGCCGGTGCGCGGGCAGGG
>DPAW01000097.1:0-3995 GCA_003517285.1 Verrucomicrobiales bacterium | reverse complement strand
ATGGTGGCCAATGAGTACGACCGGTTTGGGCAACTCACGGGCAGGTCGGCCAAGGACGGAAAACAAAAGGGCAACGAGAAAGGCGCGGGGTATCCGAAGTTGCGCGTGGATTGGCTGGAATTTGAAGGGCCGATTTTTGAGCAATGGCCGCCGGCGGAGCATCGACGGATTCTATTCGAGTCGGACAAGCGCGAATCGGATGAAGCGGGATATGCGCGGGAGGTGATGGCGCGCTTCCTGCCGCGGGCCTGGCGTCGGCCGGTGACGGATGCAGAGGTGGATCGCTTCGCGGGATTCTTCCGGAAACTGCGGCCGAATTTCCCCACCTTCGAGGATGCCTTGCGGGAGGTCTTGGTGATGGCGCTGGTGTCGCCGGATTTTCTGTATTTAATGGAACCGGCCGGTGACCAGATGCGCCCACTCAACGCGCATGAACTGGCGGCGCGGCTGTCCTATTTTCTATGGAGCAGCATGCCCGACGCGACGCTGCGACGGTTGGCGGACTCCGGCAAATTGCTCCAACCGAAGGTGCTCGCCGCGCAGGTGGATCGCATGGTGGCGGATCCCAAGTCGCAGCAGTTTCTGGAGGCGTTTGTGGCGCAATGGCTGGATGTCGATGCGATGGACCGGGTAGAGATTGATGCGACGGTGTACAAGACTTTTGGCAACGCGGCGCAGCAAGAGCGGTTGCGGGCGGCCATTCGCCAGGAGCCGGTGGAATTTTTCTCGGAGATTTTGCAGCGCGACCTGAGTGCCCACAATTTTGTGCAGTCCGATTTTGTGATGCTCAATGATGTGCTGGCGAATCATTACCAGTTCCCCGATGTGCATGGCGGGGCGTTTCGGCGGGTGCCGGTGCCGACCCAATCGGAGAACCCGCAACTGCGACGGGGCGGTCTGCTGACGCAGGCGGCGTTTCTGATGGGCGCCTCTACCGGCATTGATTCGCATCCGATCAAGCGTGCGGTGTATGTGCGTGAGCGGTTACTGGATGATCCGCCTGCGCCGCCACCGCCGAATGTGCCTGAACTGGAGACGGCGGATTCGAAGATCGCGCTGTTGCCCATTCGCGAACAGCTCAAGCATCACAGCAAGGATCCGGCCTGCGCGGATTGTCATCGCGGCATTGATGGTTGGGGATTGGCGATGGAGGAATACGATGCGGTGGGATTGTGGCGCGATAAGATTACGCGGCGTTTGCCCAACCGCAAAACGACCACGCTGGAGCTGGACGCTTTGGCGCAGATGCCCGATGGCCGCGAGGTGGAGGGTATGGCGGCGCTGAAGTCGTATCTGCTGGAGGCGCGCGGCGATCAATTTGCGCGGGCGCTGGTGGTGAAACTGCTCACCTACGGTCTGGGTCGATCGCTTGAATTTTCCGATGAACCGTACGTCGATTCATTGACGAAGCAGTTCAAGAAAGATAACCTTCGAATTCGTGCGTTGGTGAAAACCATCGTGGCCAGCGAGGTGTTTCGAACCAAATAAAATCATGAGCCAAGTCATGAGCAATATTGCGACCCAATCCTGGCGGCTAGACCGCCGGACCTTTCTGCGTGGCGCTGGTGCGGCGCTGGCGTTGCCGGCCTTGAACTGCATGGCGGCCGCCAAACCGGTGGCGGCACCCCGTCGATTGGCGGCGGTGTATTTTCCCTTTGGCGTGTCCATCCAGATGGGCGACAAGGCCAAGCGGCCGGAGTGGAACTGGTTTCCGCAGGGCGAAGGACGCGACTTTAAGTTTAACGAGAATCTCAAGCCGCTGGAGGCGCACCGCGAGCATCTCTCGGTGCTGGGCGGTTTGTCGCATCCCAAGGTGCGGCGCATCGGTGGGCATGACAGCGGCGATACGTTTCTCACCGGACACAACATCCGCGCCAACCATCTGCGCAATCGGCAATCGATGGATCAGGTGGCGGCGGCGAAGTTCGCAGGCCAAACGCGTTTTGATTCGCTGGTGATGTCGACCGATGGCGGCGTGGGTGAGCCGACGCGTTCGAGCACGTTGTCCTACAACGAACATGGCCGGCCGATCCCGGCCCTGAACCAGCCGCAACAGATTTTTGACCGCCTCTTCGGTGCGGGCGATGCCGACACGGCGCGTCAGGCACGTTGGCTCAAGAGCGGCGGCAGCCTGCTTGATCTCGTGCTAGAGGATGCCGCTCGTGTTCGGCGGAATCTTGGCAAGTACGATCAACAGAAGTTTGACGAATACCTCGATTCGGTCCGGCAGGTGGAACGCCGCGTGGAGCGGGCGCAAAAGTGGATGCACATTCCCAAGCCTGGCCTGACCGATGCCGACCGTGAGCGGCTCAAGCTGGAATCGGATTCCAAGGTGCCGCGCGAATACGTGGCGACCATGTATGAGCTGATGCACCTGGCGTTTCTCACCGACTCCACCCGCGTGGCCACCTATCAGATCGCCAGCATGGGCGACGCCACCACGCTCGGCGGCAAGTTCCCGCAACTGCTCGGCCTGGGCAAACACCTGCACGGCCTGTGTCACGGTTGGAATCGCGAGGACGGCATTGAGCCGTTGGGGAAATGGGACCAGTTTCTTGCCGGCCAATTCGCCACCTTTCTGGATCGCATGCGCAACACGCCGGTGATGCCGGAGAGCGAGGCGAGTTTGCTCGATCACACCACCATCATCTACGGCTGTAGCAACAGCACCACGCACAACAACAAGAATTACCCGCTCGTCCTGGCCGGCGGCCGCGGGATCGGCTTCCAGCACGGGCAATACGTGAAGTACGGGGAGGACACGCCGTTCGCCAACGTCTTCGCCACCATGCTGCAGCAGACCGGCGTGACCGATCGCTTTGCCGATAGCACGGGTGTGTTGCCGGAGCTGTTGGGCTAAATCTGTTGAGCGATTTTGCTGTTCTTGAGCGGTTGCAGGTTTATTTTCCCGTCACCGATGAAAGCATTTTTCTGTCTCTTTTTAATGGGGTTTTCCCTGACCGTATGTTCTGCGGATAAGCCGAACGTTATTTACATTTTAACCGATGATCTCGGATATGGAGACCTGTCGTGTTATGGGCAGAAGAAATTCAAGACGCCCCACATTGACCGGCTGGCTAGTGAAGGACTGAAGTTTACGGCGCATTACTCGGGGAACACGGTGTGCACGCCAAGCCGGGCGGTGTTGATGACCGGCATGCATTCGGGGCGCTGTTATGTGCGAGGGAATTTGCGCGGCGAGGCCGGCGCGGCGTTGGATGAAAAAATGACGGTGTTGCCAGAGGTCTTTAAGGCGGCCGGCTACCGCACGGGCGCCTTTGGTAAATGGGGCTTAGGCAACACGCATCTGAAGGGCGCGCCCAATCCGTTGAACCACGGGTTCGATGAGTTTTACGGCTGGAAAAGCCAGACCATTGCGCACACCTATTATCCTACCACCTATGTGCACAATGGCCGCGAGTTGCCGCTGAAGCAGGGCACGTATCTGCACACGTCGATGATGGAAAAAGCGCGGGCGTTTGTGCGCGGCAGCGTGCAGGCGAAGCAGCCGTTTTTCTGCTATATCCCCACAGCCATTCCGCACGCGGCGATGCATGCACCAAAGGAGCTGCACGAAAAATGGCGCAAGGTATTTCCGCAGTTTGACAAGAAGATCGGCAAATACGGTGCAGGCGGGGAGCCGTGTCCGGATGTGGTGAACCCGATTGCCGGGTTTGCGGCGATGATGGAGCATTTGGATAACGAGATCGGCGCGCTGCTGAATCTGCTCGATGAACTGGGTGTGGATGACAACACGCTGGTGATGTTCAGCAGCGACAACGGTGCGCATAAGGAAGGTGGGCATGATCCATTGTTCTGGAATTCCTCCGGTAACCTGCGAGGACACAAGCGCGATATGCATGAGGGAGGCATCCGCGCTCCGATGCTGGCGCGTTGGCCTGGCATGATTGCGCCCGGCACCACTACGGCGCATCTTAGCGGCTTTCAGGATTTGCTGGCGACGGTGTGCGAACTGACCGGTCAACCGGTGCCGC
>DPAW01000214.1 GCA_003517285.1 Verrucomicrobiales bacterium | reverse complement strand
GCGCCCCGGCCGCACGGAACCGGGCTTTCGCATCAAAGACATCCGGCGCACCACCGTTGCCCTTCCATATCGCCCCGTGCCCGCCCGCAATATGGCCCGCGAATTACCGCATTGGGTGTACTCGGAAATCTGCGAGGTGGAGCTGGCCAATGGAAAAGTCGGGTTTGGCGAGACCATGCTCTATTATACTTGGGGTGCCACCAGCGATGAGGACGTGAATTTCGCAAAGGGCAAAAACGCCGCCGCACTTCTGTGGGATGACGAACTCGGTGCCGGTTTACAAATGGCCTGCTTCGACGCCGTTGCTCGGGCCATGGATGTGCCCATCCACGCGCTGCTTGGTAAACAAGTAAACAAACGTACACCGGTGGCCTGGTGGGATATCGATCTGCCGCCGGAAGACGTCGCCGCTGAAGCCAAATCCGCTGCCGCCGCCGGATACACCGCCTTCAAAACCAAAGGCCGGCCGTGGTTTGATATCTGGGAACAAGCCAAGCAAGGCAACGCGGCCGCGCCGAAAGGGTTTTCGATCACGTTTGATTACAACGATACCCTGCTCAACGCCGAACGCGGCATCCCAATCCTCAAGGCAGTGGAGCAATATCCCATCAGCAAGATGGTGGAAACCCCCATCCCGCAGGGAGATATCCCCGGCAATCAACGCATCCGGCGGGAAACCAAATCTGCGGTGGCCATGCACTACGGCAATCCCTCGCCGGTCGTCGCCATCCGCCAGCGCGTGTGCGACGGTTTTGTCGTGGGCGGAGGCGCCACCAGGGTCATGACTGCCGGCCGCATTGCCGCCATGGCCGACATGCCCTTCTGGCTACAGCTCGTCGGCAGCTCAATCACCGGCGCATGGTCGCGGCAATTCGGCGCCGTACTTAGCCATGCCACCTGGCCGGCCGTCACCTGTTTCCAGTTGTACGCCGCCCAACCCACCAAACAAAACGTCGAGGTGCGCAACGGGTTCACCACCATACCCAATGCCCAAGGTCTGGGCGTGGAACTCGATTGGAAAGTCATCAACCAGTACAAAGTGCCCAAACCGCCCACACGCCCCGAACCCGCACGTCTACTGGAAACCCGCTGGCCCGACGGCCGCAAGCTCTACATCGGCAGTAATGGCAACGTGAATTATATGCTGCGGAAATTTATGAAGCCCAGCAACCTCCCCTACTTTGAACCCGGCGTGACCTGCCATCTGCTGGTGAACGACGGCTCCAAAGACTGGCGCGATCTCTATCAACGCGCCCGACGACGCCCCGTGCTGACGCGCTAGGCCGCGGCCATGGTGCGGGTCTTTTCCTGCGCCGAAGCAATTTGATCGGGCGTCATGCAACGTTCGGTAAGCCGCTTGTATTTGGACGCTATATCTAGCCCTTGTGCTGCGGCGTGGTTGAACCACACGTAAGCCAGCACATAATCCTCCGGTACGCCTCGGCCGCGCAAATAACAATCGGCCAGTAACAACTGCGCAGCGGCCACGCCCTGCGCGGCCGCTGCCTTAAACCATTTGGCCGCCTCAGCCTCGTTGGCCTCCACGCCTTCACCGTGTTGATACAGGGAAGCCAACACATACTGCGCCGAGGCATGGCCCTGTCGCGCCGCGCGCTGGTACCATTCGATGGCTCCCGATAAATCCGCCTCTCCACCGCGGCCAGTGTGAAGCATCACCGCGAGGTTATACTGTGCACGCGGCAAACCCTGCTCGGCCGCCAAGGCGTACCAACGTAGGGCCGACTCCGGGCTTTCCTCCACACCGCGCCCGCGCTCGTACAGGGCGCCGAGGTTACATTGCGCACTCGCCACGGCCTGTTCGGCGGCTTGGCGAAAATACTCCGCAGCCCGAACATCATCCGGGATCACCCCGCGCCCCTGCAAGTACAGCACTCCGATGTTAAACTGTGCGGTGGCATGGCCGTTTTCCGCGGCCAAGGTGTACCAATCAATCGCATGCTCCGGATCCGGCTCGCAGCCTTCGCCGCGCTCCAAAGCCACGGCCACGGCAAACTGCGCCTCTACCTTACCGCCCTCAGCCGCCTTACGATACCACTTGTAGGCCTCGCCTTGCGCTTTTTCCGAGCTATCCCCCAGGAGGGTCCCGTCGTCATACACGCCGGCCAAACAATACTGTGCCTCGGTGTGCCCCGCCACCGCGGCCAACCGGAGCCAATGCGCGCCCATTTCGGCGTTCATCGGCACGCCATCGCCTTCCACCAAATGTCGGCCAAGATTGTACTGCGCGGGCACGCATCCTTGTTGTGCCGCCGCGCCGTACCAGCGAATGGCCTCCACGGGATCAGGCGTGGTGCCGCGCGCTTCGATCAGGCGAAGGGCGAGATTGTTTTGGGCGGTCACATGGCCTTGCTCAGCCGCCTTTCGATACCAACGGCTAGCCGCGCCTTCATCATGATCGCCGCCTTCTCCGGCGGCGCACATTTCCGCGAGGGCAAATTGCGCTTCGCTGAAGCCTGTCTTAGCCGCCTGCTGAAGAAGATCCCGGGCCACATCCGGTTCGGCCGCTGTGCCACGACCGTGCCGCAGCCGAATGCCGAGGTTGTGTTGAGCAGCGGTCAATCCCTGCTCAGCCGCCTTGCGAAACCAGCCAACCGCCTCAGTTTCATCCGGCTCCACCCCGAGCCCCTCGGAGAGACAAATGCCTAGGCGGTTTTGAGCTGCCGCCACATCTTGTTCGGCAGCCTTGCGGGTCCATTCGTAGGACTCGGTTAAATCCTTTACCACGCCCTCGCCCAGCCAAAGATGGCGTGCCAAATTCCATTGGCCGGCGGCCATGCCTTGCTGTGCGGCACGTCGGAACCATTTCACAGCCTCTTCTAGCTGGGGGCTCTCCAATCGTTTTCCAGCCAACAAAAGCCCAAGATTGTTTTGCGCCGGAGCAAAATCCTGTTGAGCAGCTTTGCGATACCATTTGACGGCCTCGGCGACTTCCTTGGGGCTGTTTTCGGCCGTGCCCAGTTTGATACCCAATAAATATTGTGCCCGCACCGAGCCACCCCGGGCGGCCAGCCGCAGCTCCACTAGCTCCTTCAATGAGGCAGTCTTATCCTTGATGTCGCCTGATATGGACATTTTTACCCTGCACAGGTACGGCCTAATGCGGAAAAGACGCCTTTTAGACGTTTTTTCTGAAATTTTCCAGCCTTCTCCTTAGCGCAAAATTCTCGGGATTATTTGAGCAACCATTATGCCATTTTGTGAATAAACAGTTAATAACACGAAAAACCCCGCCCGAAGGCGGGGTAAACAGGCGTGGTTGGGTAGCCCGTTGAGGATAATTTATTGAGTGTCGGTCTGCTCCTTTTTGCCGCGTTTTTGGCGTTTAAGCCGCGCACCGTCTTCGTAGGTTTCCACTCCATCTGGTGAATCCACCTTAAGAATCTTGAATCCGCGATCAGTGATTTGCGCGAAAACCTTAGCTCCATCGCCGCATTCAGTTTCAACACTGATAAGCAAGCCGGTATCGGCCACCTTCCAAGTGCCGGTGAAAATCTCCCCTTCATTCGGGTCTTCCGCCGACCGAACTGAGGTGTGGCCGTTTGGCTGTAATTCAACCTGCATTCCCTCGCCATCAAACTCGCCGGTATAAATGCCGGCGGGCCCTTTGTCCGCCAAGGCCTTTTTCTTAGCAAAGTGCGGTGCCATGAGTTCGTTCACTTCACCGTCCGGATTGATGATTTTCCTCAGAATTAGGTCGGTGCCATCACGATGGAACACCACCGTGCCTTGGTCCCCATCAACGAAGGCGAGCTTAGCTGTCACGGTGTTGCCATCGGCT
>DPAW01000187.1 GCA_003517285.1 Verrucomicrobiales bacterium | reverse complement strand
ATGCCGAGGAAATTGTTCACCGCCGTTTGCGTGTGCGGTTCCTGCTCCCAGCCTTTGCCGACCTCGATGTAGTACATAAGATAGAGCGACCAAAGGTAATAGTAGATATCGACATAGCGTCTATCAGGACAGCGAAACCACGGAATTTCGTCGTTGAGCTGGCGATTCATCTCAGCGGTCTTGGCGGCCTGCCACGACTTGTGATGCGCAATGATCTCGCGCGCGGCGCGGATGGCCGTATCGCCGTCATCGTGCATGGCCCAGGACACCACCGTACCCTGCGCATCGCACGGCACGGAGATCGCATAATGCTGCACCCCGCGGTCATCCTTGCGAGTAACGATGGATTTGGACACATCCCGTGACACGCTAAGCGCCGTGGTCATGCCCGAGTAAACACACGGCCCGACACGCTCGCCGCGATTGGGATCGGGCCGCGACTTCACCGTGCCGCCTTCCCGAATCACCACTGCATTATTTCGTGCATCAAACCGAATGGCCGCGGTAGAGACGACGCTCTTGCGATGAAAAAAACTGTGTCCCTCAAACTGCAACGTCACCGGCTTGGACGCCTTGATGACCGAGGCCACCGCGTCATTGGCCGCAATGAATTTCTCCTCGCGAATCGTCACGCCGCCTACCTCGTATTCGCAAATCATCTTATCCGGCCGCCAACGCATGCTCTTCGGTTTGGGATGCTTGAAGGTTTGTCCATCGACGATAACGCTGCCGTAGAGCACGCGGGTATCCTTATAAAACTCCCAACCATTGTAGTCGTTGCCCTTACCAGTGTGCTCCGTGCCGGTCAAAGAGCTGTCGAGCAAGCCCACACCGCGACTGCGCAGGTCGTGATGAAACGGATGCGTCAGGCCGATTGTCTCGTCCTCCATCAACTTCCAACTCGCATGAAAGCCCCCAACGTAATAGGTGAGATTGCCCGCCATAAACCCGTGCTTGCGCCCTTGAATTTCCTGCTCCAAGCGCTGGCAGTAATCGGTGAATGTCGGCTTTTCGCTAGCGAACCCAACCAAGGAACCCATCAGCAACACCCATAGACCAAGTCTGCGGCGAATGAATGGCGAAATGGAGGGCATGGCGTCCGGCGCGCGCTTGAGCGCGCGGCTTGGTTTCTAGGGGAAAACAAACCGCGCGACAACATTTTATCCGATGGATGGCATTTATTGAAACGGCGCGGTATAACGCGCGCCATGCGTACTGTGATGGATCAACTGCGATGGCTGCTTGTGGCGGTGTTCACTTTGGGTGCCACCGCGCTGTTGCCGGCGGCGGATCGTCCGAACATTGTGTTGATCATGGCCGACGACATCGGCGTGGAGGGCATCGGCTCCTACGGCGGCACGAGCTATCGCACCCCGGCGATTGACCGGCTCACGACACAGGGCATTCAGTTCCGTCACGCCTACTCTCAACCGCTCTGCACCAACACGCGCATCCAGCTGATGACCGGCCGATACAACAACCGCAACTGGACCTACTTCGGCACGATGGATCCGAAGGCCAAGACCATCGGGCATTACATGCAGGAGGCCGGCTACCACACCTGTATCGCAGGGAAGTGGCAGTTGCAGAGTTACGATCCGCCGAGCTATCCCGGCGCGCACCTGCGCCGCGGCAAAGGCATGAAGGTCACCGCCGCGGGCTTCGACGAGTACAGCCTATTTCATTCCTGGCACACCGAGGACAAGGGCCTGCGCTTTGCCCGGCCAACCACGTTTGAGAACGGTAAATTGCTGAAGGACCTGAAGGGCAAATACGGACCGGATCATTGGGTGGATTTCATCAATGACTTCATCCGCCGCAAGAAGGACAGCGACAAGCCGTTCTTTGTTTATTACGCCATGGCCCTACCGCATCGGCCGTTTGTGCCCACGCCGGACAGCCCCGACTGGAATAACGGCACTCCGCTCGAGAATGAGGACACTCGATATTTTCCGGATATGGTTGAGTACATGGACAAATGCGTCGGCCGCGTGGTGAAGCAGATTGATAACCTCGGCCTAAGCAAAAAAACGCTCGTCATTTTTTACAGCGACAACGGCACGCACCGGAAGATTACTTCGCAAACCTCGCGCGGCCCCGTGGTTGGCGGCAAAGGCCGCACCACTGATGCCGGCACCCACGTGCCTCTGGTCGTGCGGTGGCCAGGCCGTGTTCAACCCGGCCTCAACGACAACCTCGTGGACTCCACCGATTTTCTTCCCACGATTCTAGAGGCGGCGAAGCACCCCATTCCAGCGCAGGCCAAGCTCGATGGTATTAGTTTTTATCCGCAACTGCTGAACCGCCCCACTGAACCGCGCCCGTGGGTCTTCTGCCATTACGATCCCCGACCCGGCTGGGATAAGGACCAGTTTCGTAAAATCCGTTTTGCCCGCGACAAACGCTTTAAGCTCTACGGCAACGGCAAGCTGTACGACGTGCCCAATGACAAGCTCGAGCAGCGCCCCATCACGCAGGACACCCCGGCATCCCGCACCGCCCGCCAACGCCTTGCCGCCGTGTTGAAGGCACAGCCCAATCCTGATCCTGCCCCGCGCGATGGCGATCCGGGCGATACTGAGCAGCGACTCTACCTCGCCGCCGGCGGCCAGCTCAGTGTGTTTGCTGTAAACAAAACCACCGGCAAACTGGCGCCGCTGCAGCAGCTCCCGCTTCCCGGTGCCGGCCCGTTCACTTTCGCGCCCAACCGTGAGCTGATGTACGCCACCGCCAGCACGGATGTACCCAAGAAAAAGACCCCGACGATTGCCACGTTGGCCATTGCGGCGGACGGCAAACTGAAGCTCGCCCATCAAGCCGCTGTGAACCTGCGCCCCGGATATTTGATGACCGATAACAACGGCGAATTTCTCGCCGGCAACCACTACGGCCCGGGCAAGGCGACGGTTTGGAAGATCGATCCCATCTACCGCGGCACCACCATCGGCGAACTGACCCTTGAGCAGCGCGCCCACAGTGCTGTGTTCTCGCCGGACAACCACTGGCTCCTAGTGCCCGCCACCGGCCCGAACAAGGTGTTCATCAACCAGTTCACCGCGCAGGTCGGCACCACCAAACCGCATAACCCACCCTTTGCGCGCGGCCCTGCTGGCGAACACGAGGCGCGCCAGCCGCGGCACCTGGTGTTTCACACCAATTTATCGATTGCCTACACCACCAATGAACGCGAGCAACCGGGCGTCGGTGCGTGGCAATGGGACACCGAGCAAGGCCGGCTCACGCCCATGCAAAACATCGTCACGCAACCGAAAGGATTCACCGGCACCATCACCACTGCCGATCTGCATCTGACGCCCAATGCGAAATATCTCTACATCTCCAATCGCGATATCACTGCGCGTTTTGAATCCACCGGTCACGACAGCATCGTTGGTTTTCAGGTGGACCCGCAAAACGGCCGGCTCAAGCTGATCAGCCATACCCCCTGCGAACGCGTGCCGCGCTCGTTCACCATCGACAAACTCGGCAAGTTCCTCTACGTCGCCGGCCAAACCGACAGCCGTCTCGGCGCCTACCGCATCGAACCCAACGGCACACTCAAGAAGATCGCCCAATACGAAGTCGGCAAAGGCCCCATCTGGGTGGAAACACTTTCGTTGCCGAAATAAACCGTCCACCAATCAGAATGTCTTGCCCTGCATATTGGCGCGGCATTCCTGGCGGTTGCGTTCGAAGCGTTCGAGTTGCTCTTTGAGGCGCGCATCCGCCTCACCGATCAGTTTTTGATTCCCTCTAGCGCGTTCGATGGACTTCTTATGATTCTGGCGCGCCATCAGCTCGAAGTGGTCCAACCCAGCAAACCGTGCCTTGTACACATCCTGCACATCTTCCGCGTCAATGGCATCGAGATAACGCATCATCACCGTGCGTAGTTCCGAAGCCTTCTCCGGCATAGACTCGATGAGATTTGTCTTCTCCGCGTAATCCGTCTTCACGTTGAAGAGCTTTTGCTCGCCGCTCAGGTGATGCTCCATGAGCTTGTAATCACCCAATCGAATGACAGTGAGCGGCGGTGCGAAATAGCAAGGATAATGAAACACAAACCCCTCCACCGGCCGTTTGACCTCACCCGCGTTGCCCTGTTCGAACACGCCGCGCAGGCTCGCGCCATCGAGATCCTTCGGCAGCGACTGTGCGCTCTTAGCATAATCATGTAACGTCGGAAGCAAGTCCCATTGGGACACCGGCACATCACATTGCGCTCCCGCCTTCACTCCCGGCCCGGCCACCACAAACGGCACCCGCAAGCCACCCTCATAGAGGTTGGCCTTACCGCCGCGCAAGATGCCATTAGGCCCAAGACCACCGCCGTTGTCGGACGTGAAAATGATCAAGGTGTTGTCGAGTTGACCGGTCTTTTTCAACGCCGCCACAATCGCGCCCAAACCCTCGTCGCATTCCTCGAGCATGGCCGCGTATTGCAGGCGCCAGGAGCTGATCACCTTTCCCTTGGGCATTTCATCAACCGGCAGATAATCGGAATCTGTCAGGAATTTCCCGCGCGGCAGCTTGCGATATTTTTCGATGAGATCCGCGCGCGCCGCATGCGGCACGTGCACCGCGTAGTGCGACACCATCATCAAAAACGGCCGCTTACCGCCGTGCGCGTTGACAAAATCCACCGAGCTTTTCCGAAGCGACGCCATGCGCTTCGGGTTATCCGGCGGCAACTTCGTGCGGTTCTTGATGCTGATATACTCGCCATGAAAATTCCCGTTGTCACCATGGGGCTCAAGCTCGTCCGTGACATCGTAGCCGATTGTTTCCATCCGCTCATTGCCCATCCCCTTGCCGAAATGCGCGGTGATATAATTCGGATCGGCCGCCTTCACCACATCAGCCAGCGAAGTTTCATCCTTCCACTCCAGCTTGCGTTGCAACGCCAGCACATCATGCACAAACGTGTACCCGAGCCGCCCGGGCGTTTTGCCAAACTGAATGCT
>DPAW01000069.1 GCA_003517285.1 Verrucomicrobiales bacterium | reverse complement strand
CGCCGCGCAGGCCTGGAGTTCCTCTAGGCGTATGGGACGCTTCTCGTAACCCAACGCCTCCATGCCTGCGGCCACTGCCCCCGAAGAAACGAGCACCACCTCCCGACCCGTCTTTCGCGCCCGGGCCACCTGCGCCACGATCTGCTTGATGCGCGACGAAGCAAGCCGGTTCCGGCGATCCGTCAAAATGCCGGTCCCGAGCTTCACGACCACCAGTTTGGCATCGGCAATCAGCTTGGCACGCACGGCGCGTTGGTAACAAAACCCCATGCCAGCGTCGAGCATTGACGCCGCCCCGCACCACATGCACCCTTCGCCCATGCGCAAGGAATCTCTCACCTTTCTAGAGGAACTCGTCAACACCCCCAGCCCCACCAGCTACGAAACCCGCGGCCAACGCGTGTGGCTTGATTACGTTTCACAGTTCGCCGATGAGACCCATCACGACGAATACGGCAATTGCGTCGCCACGCTCAACAAAGGTGACGGCCCGCGCATTATGCTCGCCGGCCACGCTGACGAGATCGCCCTTTCGGTCAATTATATCGATGACAATGGCTTTATTTACGTGAAACGGATGGGCGGCGTGGACGCCATTGTTAGCAAGGCCCAGCGGGTAACCGTGCATAGCACCAAAGGCCCCGTACTCGGCGTGGTGGGTAATCCGCCACCGCACATGCAACGCGTGGACGGCGAGCCCAAGGCACCCAAGATCACCGATTTGTACATCGACATCGGCTGCGATTCCCGCAAGACCGCCGAAAAGCGTGTGCGCATTGGAGACCCCATCACGGTGAACCAAAATTTCGAGTTCCTGCACAAGGACATCGCCGTAGCTCGCGCCTTCGACAACCGCATCGGCACCTGGTCCGTCGCCGAAGCCCTGCGACTCCTCGCCAGCTCAAAAAAGAAACTCAACGCCGAAATCTGCGCCGTCTCCAACACTATGGAGGAAGTCGGTTTATTCGGAGCACGGCAGATTGCTTACTCTCTAAAACCCGATGCAGCTCTCGTCGTGGATGTCACCCACGCCACCGATTATCCCGGCATTAGCAAACAAACTCACGGCGACATTCAAATGGGCGAGGGCCCAACAATTACCCACGGCATTTGCAATCACCCTGAAGTGGTTAAACGCCTGGAACAAGTCGCCTCCAAGGCGAAGATTTCGTTACAGCACGAAACTGTCAGCGCCACCAGCGGCACGGATACCGACGCCGTGTTCTGGACGCGAGGCGGCATTCCCAGCGCCCTCATCAGCTTACCGAACCGCTACATGCATTCGCCCGTGGAAGTGGTGAACCTCAAGGATCTCGAGAAAATCCCACAACTCATGGCCGGCTTTGCCGAGAGCATTAAGAAGAACGAAAAGTTCGCGGTGACTATTTAGTAACCCGAGCGTTGCTTGGCTTCGGACACTATCCCAATCAGTTGCAGGAAAACGCCCAACGCGTAATCCTTGGGGTTGTTTTCCACTTTGATCGTTCGATTCATCGGGATCACCTTGGGCCCGGCGCCGGTCGATAAATCCTGAAAGGCGATATCGCCGATCCGAATGGTGAGTTGATCCACCGTCGGCGATTCGTCATCCTTCCGAATCGTCTCCTGTGCCTTGGAAGATAAATCGGTCAACCAAAGCCCCTGCTTGTTCTTCACGATGTTTAACCGAGCGACATCAATGAGCACGGTCTCGAAGTGTTCCCGCCCCTTGACCTTTAGATCACCGTAATGCAGTTGGATTTCCTTAAAGTCCAGCAATGGGCCGCCACCAAATTCCGCGGGATTATTCAAAACAAACCCTTTGACCGAAATGCTTTTTTCGGGCACCAGCATCATCTCATCAAGTTGCCCAAACCGCGCCTTGGCCCCGCGCAGCTCCAACTCACCCAGCTTATCTTCCCGCGAATTATCAAACCTCACACGCGCATGCTCCACCTGCACTTCCCCTACTTCCTTTAATTGCCTAGCATCCATCGGCACACCGGTAAAATTTCGAATCTCCACTTCCTTGTTGGCTATGGAATAATCGAAATCCCCCACCTCCGCGCTCCAACCTTGCGCTTCCAGACCTGATTCGATTTTACCCACGACCAGCCGCTTCACCCCCCAATTCAGCAGAAGCGCACCAACTAACACCAAAGCGATCAGGCTTCCGCAGCCAACCCCCAGCAACTTGGTCCATTTCGATCCACCACTCGCCGTAGGCGCGCCCGCTTGTGTTTCTATCGATGCATTCATGTGATGATATCCTCCGGCCTCACCTGAAGGCATTCGTCCTGATCCTCCCAAATAACTGCCGGAAAAAACTCCACCAGCGCGGGCGCCAATTCGACACCTTGGTAGGCGAGCAGTTGTTCGCTTTGCTGAGCGGCATCCTCAAAAGCTTGTTCGTAATTCGCGTGATTGTTACGGCGTGTTTCGTCCCAGTGCGCCACGCCATGGATGCTTGAATAATCTTCAGCCCATTGAGCCAACCCTTCCCGCAGGGATTCGTCTTCCAAATCCTCAAGCGGCACGGCCGTGCCATTACAGTGAAGGCAAATCAATCCGTTTTCCAAGACATCCCGCGTCACCATCGGGAGCAACGGTGCCCGACAGCATTCGGCTGTGGGAAAATCAATCGGCGGCTTCACCAAACGTTGATGCCAGATTTGACGGTCTTGCCCCACCATCGCCGCCAGCCTATAAGAAGCGACCAAGGGATGCGACATGCGCCACAGTTTGCCCTGCAGCTGACTCAAGGTTTGCGCCATCCAACGCGCCAGCGTCAGGTCATCAAACCCACGAAACAGCCCGGCATAATCCTGCCACAAACGCTCCACCGTATCCGTTTCATGAGCCACTCGCGGAGCATGGCGGGAAAGGTGCGCGGGGCAAAGTGTAAAAAAGTTCGCCTTGGGCCGGCTCTCAGCCTTGCCTATAAACCCATCGTGTCCGATGAGATGCCGCCAGAAAATCCGCTGGAGATGCCTGTTGTTTACTTGAAAGGCGTCAACACCGAACGTTGCCAGCAGCTGGCACGGCTCAAATGCAAGACTCTTGGCGATCTTTTGCTTCTGCGGCCGCGGCGTTATGAGGATCGGCGTGACATACGGCCAATTCGGGAACTTTCCAGAGACGAACCTGCCCTAGCCCGTGGCCGCATTGCCGTGGCCGGCACCAAACGCCTTCGAGGCGGCCGCACTTTGTTCGAGTTTGTACTCGAGGACGATTCCGGCCAGGTCTCCTGTCGCTGGTGGAATATCACCTACATCTCCCACTACTTCAAAGTGGGCAACGATGTGCTGATCTACGGCAAACTGTCCAAAGGCAAAAGCCCGGCCGTCGATCATCCCGAAACGGAGATCATCGAAAACGACGAGGACGCCACCATTCATGTAAACAGGATCGTGCCGGTCTACCCACTTACTGAAGGCTTATCCCAACGCTGGCTGCGGCGTTTCATGCACGGCATTGTGGAGGAGCATTTAGGACTGATTGAATCCCCCGCATATCACGCCGCCGGCTTGCCTGATCGACCTGAGGCCATCCTGTCACTGCACTTCCCCGCCGAACTCGATGATGCTGCCGCCGCGCGGCGCCGGTTGGCTCTGGATGAATTTGTCGTCCTGCAACGCCAACTCCGTAGACGACGAAATAATCTCCAATCAAAGGCCCAAGCCCTGCCCTGTGGTGGCGACGCCTCCTACACGAAACCGTTTCTTGAAGCCGTCAGCTTTCAACTTACCGACGCGCAACGCACCGTTTCGATGGAGATCGAGGCCGACCTCGCCGGCAAGCATCCCATGCGCCGCCTGCTGCAGGGCGATGTAGGCTCGGGCAAAACCGTGGTCTCCGGACTCGCCATTCTCCGCGCACTGGAGAGCGGCTATAACGCCCTCCTCATGGCGCCCACGGAAATTCTCGCCGAGCAACATCATCGCAATTTCACGCAATGGCTGCGATACCTGCCAGTTCGCATTCGCCTCCACACCAGCAGCCATAAGGAATCCGATGCCCCACTGTTTGCCTCCGGCGAACGCACGCTGGCCATCGGCACACATGCGTTGTTTCAGGATTCATTTTCTCTGAATGACCTCGGGTTGGTGGTGATTGACGAGCAACATAAATTTGGTGTCAACCAACGCGACCAGCTCCTGCGCAAAGGCAACTTTCCACATTTGCTGGTCATGACCGCCACGCCCATCCCGCGTACGCTGGGCCTCACGTTGTATGGCGATCTTGATTGCTCAGTGATTGATGAACTTCCTCAAGGTCGCGGCACGATCCGCACGCACATTCGCACACCGGATCGATGGCCAAAAATCCTCGAGTTTATAAAGGAACAGCTGAACGCTGGTCGACAAGCCTATATGGTGTTTCCGCGCGTTGACAACGAGGATACGGCCACAGGCATCAAGGCTGTGACCAAGGAAGCGCGCAAGCTCGCCAAGGAGTTCACGCCGCATCAGGTCGGCGTCCTTCACGGACGCATGAAGCCCGAGGAAAAAGAACAGGCTATGCAGGCGTTTAATGAAAATCGCCTGCAGGTCTTGCTTTCCACGACCGTGGTGGAAGTGGGCGTCGATGTCCCGAATGCCAACCTGATGCTCATCCAGAACGCCGATCAATTCGGACTCGCCCAGCTGCATCAGTTGCGTGGCCGCATTGGGCGGGGCAAGCATGACAGCCACTGCATTCTTCTCACTACCGGCACATCCGACGAGGCCAATGACCGCCTCAAAGTGCTGGAAGAAACCACCGACGGCTTTCAGGTCGCCGAGGCCGACCTGAAGCTCCGCGGCCCTGGCGAACTCACTGGCCACGATCAAAGCGGCCTTCCTGCCTTCAAGTTCGGCGACCTGCGCCATGACCTCGACCTCATCGAATTGGCCCGCCACATTGCCTTGGAGATAGAAGCTGGCAACTAGCCCCGTTTTTGTGATAGGCTTCGCGTATGCCCGAATACGGGGAAGACACCGATGTTCTGGACGCACTGCATGAGGAACCTTCCTCAGAACAGGGTTATGTCACGGCCATGTCGCACTTTTACCGGGGCGAGATCGGCCGAATGATGGTTTGGCGTCAACGACTTGACACCACGACCACTTGGGCCATCACCTCTACCGGTACAATTTTTACCGTTGCATTTTCGTTTGAAACCGTGCCGCATCTGATCTTCTTTTTTAACCTCGCCATTGTGGCGATCATGCTTTGGATCGAGGCGCGGCGCTATCGCTTCTACGACGCCTTTCGCGCCCGTGTTCGTATGCTCGAGGCACACTTCCTAACGCCTGTCCTCCTTCGCGAGGAACCCAAACTCGAAGGTAACTGGCGCAAACTCGTTGCCGAAGACTTGCTCGTGCCCGCATTCAAAGTGAGTATGTTCGAGTCCATCGGCCGGCGTTTAAAACGCAACTACGCCTTTATCGCGACCATTATTCTCTCCGCCTGGATCACCAAAATTTTTATGCATCCGCCCAACGGTAACGAAATCAATTCTGCCGGAACACTATACGAGGCCCTTGCCGTGGGCGCGTTCCCGAGTTGGTTTGTGGCAGCCATCATGATTGGTACATTTGTAACCGCCGCCAGCATCACAATTTACATCGCCAAAAATTCCACGGGCGAAATTACCGAGATCGGCAAAAGCAGTCGAACAAACTGGATGGGGTAATGCAACTCAACCCGCAACTGGCTAATTTGCCTGTCTATCAACCCGGCCGCCCTCTCGAGGAAGTCGCACGCGAACTCGGTCTACCATTGGGATGCCTCATTAAACTGGCCTCCAACGAAAACCCCCTCGGCCCATCGCCCAAGGCCGTGGAGGCCATGCAGCAAACGGCTTCCCAAATCCATCTTTACCCGGATGGCAATGCCTTCTACCTACGCAACGCCATTGCCGAACGGCTTGGCGTGGACGCCAACCAGTTGATCTTCGGCAACGGCTCCAACGAGATCATCGAATTCGTCGCGCACGCCCTCCTTGGCCCCGGCACGAATATTGTGGTCTCCCAATACTGCTTTGCCATTTACCCGATCGTGGCCCACCTCACCGGATCCGATTGCATCGCGGTGCCGGCCAAGAATTACGGCCACAATTTGCCAGCCATGAGGGAGGCCATTACGCCAGATACCAGCATTGTTTTTGTCGCCAACCCGAACAACCCTACCGGCACCCTCGCCTCGCACGAAGATGTCCTGGCGCTCGTCGATGCTGTCCCGGAACATACGTTACTG
This sequence comes from Verrucomicrobiales bacterium, assembly GCA_003517285.1. Taxonomy (GTDB): domain Bacteria; phylum Verrucomicrobiota; class Verrucomicrobiia; order Limisphaerales; family UBA1100; genus UBA1100. The sequence continues at coordinate 3,232 of DPAW01000069.1, read as the reverse complement.
GTCATGGATGAGGCCTATTTCGAGTTTCTAGAATCACCCCTCGACCTCGTTCCGCGCTTGCAGGAGAAGCCCAACCTCCTACTCATGCGCACATTCTCCAAAATCTACGGCTTAGCTGGACTACGCATCGGATACGGCATTGGTCATCCGGAGTTTATCGCAGCTCTGGAGAAGGTCCGCCAACCATTTAACCTGAACGCAATGGCTCAAGCTGCCGCATTGGCCGCTATTGATGACACCGACCACCTCGAAGCCACCCGCGCCAACAACGCCGCAGGCTTAGAGTTTTTCGAGCAGACCCTCAGCGAACTGAATATCGAAACGGTGGCCTCGCACGCCAATTTTATTTTAGCAAATGTCGGCGATGGCGCCAGCACGTTCCAGAAATTGCAAGAACGCGGCGTCATTACGCGCCCCATGGCCGGCTACCAATTACCAGAGTGGATACGGATTTCCATTGGCACTCCGGCAGAAAACCAGCGCTGTTTGGCCGCCCTGCGAGAATTGCGTTGAACCCGCGCCCCTTTCTCCTGATATTCCCGACCCGATATTGGCGAAGTGAAACCGACTGACCTCAGAGGCATCCTGCAGTACATTCCGCGCTTTCGCGATACGACTTTCGTGATCGCGGCCGATGGCGCTGTCGTCTCGCACATAAACTTTGCCAATCTACTCCTCGACATCGCCGTTCTGCGCTCCCTGAATATTCGGGTTGTCCTCGTCCACGGCGCCGCCGAACAAATTGCCCAGCTCGCCGAGGAACAATCACTCACCCCCAGCAATCTCGACGGCACCGGTATTACCGATGACGCCACCCTGAAGCTGGCTCTCACCGCAGCCAATGGGCTCACACACGAAATCCTCGAAGGCTTTGCCACGAACGATCTGCGCGCCGCCAATGCTAACGCTGTGGCTGCTCACCCCCTCGGCATTCTCGCCGGCACGGATCACCAAAACAGCGGCCAAGTGGAACGCATCGACACAGAACTTCTGCAAACCCTCTTAGCTCAAGGTATCACCCCCGTAATCCCGCCGCTTGGTTTTGATGGCGAGGGCAACACCTTTCGACTGAACAGTGATTCGGTCGCTCATTGCGTGGCCGAAGCATTGCAGGCCACTAAACTGATTTTCATTTCCACCACAGACGGCCTGCAGCGAGACGGCGCTATCGTCCGCCAAATTCTCTCCACCGAATTACAAGCCACTCTCGCCGATGAGCCCGATCGCATTGCCAAAGATCATCGCTCCAAAGCCCGACACGCCGCTGAAGCCTGTACCGCCGGAGTGCCACGTGTACATCTGATCAATGGCCTCGTCACTGAAGGCCTTTTGGCTGAAGTATTCTCCAATGAAGGCATAGGCACGCTGGTGTATGCCAACGAGTACCGTCAAATCCGTGCGGCGAAAAAGAAAGATGCCGCCAGCATCCACCGGCTTTCCCGTGAAGCCATGGCCGAAGAGCGGTTGGTAGCCCGCAGCGAAGAAGCCATTGAAGAAATGTTGGAAGATTATTTCCTGTTCGAGATCGACGACAACCCCGTTGCCTGTGTCGCCCTGCATGCGCACCCGAAGGAGAGCATCGGTGAACTGGCCCATCTGTTCGTAAATCCCTCGCACGGCAATCAGGGCATTGGCCAAAGACTCGTTCAATATGTTGAGGATAAAGCCCGCGAGTCCGGCCTCACGAAATTGGTCACCCTTTCCACTCAATCCATTGCTTTTTTCACCAACAAATCAGGCTTCACCGAGGGCGAACTGAGCGATTTGCCAGCGACTCGGCAAGCTGCCCATCAGGAGCAGGGCCGTAACTCCAAGATCCTGATCAAGGAACTCATCTGATGGCGCTCCCCAAAAAGTTGCCGGAATTCGTTTTAGCAGCGGTCGTCTGCCTGATGATCGGTTACGGCACCGGCTCTGTGCTCACTGAACGAAAAAAAATGGTAACCCTCGAACATAGTGTCACGCTCCGCTGGAGCGACGGCGTGTTCGATGAGCCAGTGCTGGGAGCTCACGTTTTTTTGGAGCCGCATATGGATGGCAAATCCGTACGACTGCGCGTGTATATTGGCCGCAGCCAACCCAAATTTTTCATGCCTGGCCGCATTGGCGAAATCGATGTCGTCCGCACGCCGGAAGATGCCGCAACTAAATGGAGCCGAATCGAATGGCGCGAAGACGGCCTGCACGTGGGCGTCGACGGCAACCGCACGCGCCTATTTGTTCCACAGGAAGATATTAAACCGGTCCTCCAATGAATCTGCCAACGGCATTTATGGAGGTTTGCGAGCAACACGGCCACACGCTCACCGAACACTGCCTCCATGTTAGGGTAGCCGCCCAAACGCTGACCCATTATCACGGCGACCAATCCAACACATTGACCGCATCCACCGCGGTAAACGGCACCGGTCAACAGGCAGGGTCCTTCCAAACACCGCTCGGACTGCATCGAGTCTGCGAAAAAATTGGCGACAACGAACCCGTCGGCACGGTCTTCAAGGGACGCCAGCCCATTCGCCGAGATGGCAAAGGCGACCCAACTGCCATGATCACCGATCGTATTCTCTGGCTGGAAGGATTAGAGCCCGGTTTCAATTCGGGCTACGAGGTCGATAGTCGCCAGCGTTACATTTACATCCACGGCATTGGAGACGAATCCCGTCTGGGCCAACCCAATTCGCAGGGCTGCATCCATCTTGGTACAGCTAATCTAATCCCTCTGTTCGATGCCATTCCAGAAGGCACGTTGGTATTAATTACCGAAAACTGACTTTTGCCCACCTCGCCCAAAGGCTATCCTGCCCTTCCCGATGAGTTTAGCTGAAGATATGACTGCGCTGGCATTGGCCGCCAAGAATGCAGCCCGCCTCATGCCCCGCTTGAGCACAGATGAAAAGAACCGTTGCCTCAACGCGATGGCAAATGCCTTGGACTCCCAATCTCAAGCCATCCAGGACGCCAACGCGAAAGATTTAGAAACGGCACGGGAAATGGATCTGTCCCAAGCCATGATCGATCGCCTGCTGCTTGATGAACAACGGGTTGCCGGAATGGCCCTAGGGTTGCGCGAGGTCGCCGAGCTGCCAGATCCCGTGGGGCGCGTCTTAGAAGAAACGGATCGTCCAAGCGGCTTAAAGCTGAAAAAGGTCGCTTGCCCGATTGGCGTGGTGGTAATGATTTACGAATCGCGCCCCAACGTCACCGCTGATGCCGCCGGACTTTGCTTCAAATC
>DPAW01000040.1 GCA_003517285.1 Verrucomicrobiales bacterium | reverse complement strand
ACCTTTGGCGGCCGGCTTGACCTGTTGGTGAACTGCGCCGGCGTGAATGTGCCCAAGCGATCCATGAGCGAGCTGTCGCCCGAGGATTGGGACAAGGTGCTGAACATCAATGCCACCGGCGCCTTTAATTGTATGCACTACGGTTTACCGCTGATGCGTCCGCATAAAAACGGTCTGGTGATCAATATCTCTTCCACCAGTGGCAAACGCGCCGCACCGCTTGGCGGAGTGTCCTACAACGCCAGTAAATTTGCCATGGCCGCACTCGGCACCAGCGCCAGCGAGGATGAACGCGAGAACGGTATTCGCGTGACAACCATTTTCCCCGGCGAAGTCAATACGCCCATTCTTGACGACCGCCCCGTGCCGCCGAGCGCCGAGCATCGCGCGAAGATTCTTACCGCCAAAGACATCGGCGACATCACCGTGGCCATTGCCAAGCTGCCTCCGCTCGCCCACGTGCCTGAGCTCGTTATTAAGCCCATCGGCCAGTCGTTCATCTAGCAGTCGATTCAGCTTTGGCGTCATTCTCACACGCTTGAGAAAAGCTGCCACACTAGAACGCATAGCTGTTTTCCGAAAAAGCCTGACTTACAAAGCTCAATTCTACTATTTTCCTCCCCGACGGCCCGAGGGGCGCGTTTTAAGATGCGACCCATTGGGGAAATCAAAGACGAAGCGGAAGCCAAGCGGTTTGGAGATTTCCTGTATGCCAATGAAATCCACTGTGATGTCGATGAGGATCATGATGGCTGGACCATTTGGATCCATGATGACGACCAAATCGCCAAGGCGGAATCTGAACTCGCCGAATTTCTGAAGACACCGGGCCACCCCCGCTACACGCAGGCCAGTGCCCGCGCGGAGAAAATTCGGCAGGACGAGGCCAAGGAGAAGGAACGCGCCGCCCGCCGCCAGGTGGATGTGCGCACCGAGGTCTTTGGCGGTGTGCAAGCCACCCCGTATCTTTCCTATTGCCTGATTGGCATTTGCCTGATGGTCCAGTTGCTCCAGATGACCGATCGCAATGTGGATTTCCTTCGCATGTCCACCATCGACATCACTACCGAAGCAAAAGCTTCCATGAATCAGGCGCAGGAAACAGAGTACCGTCTACGCAACGTATTTTTGCCTGAAATTACCGGTAAAAAAATCGCTCTTCAGGATGGAGAACAAGTCGCAAAACGTGGCCAGATTTGGCGGATCGTGACGCCCATCTTTCTGCACTTCGGCCTCCTGCATATCATCTTCAACATGTACTGGCTGTATTTTTTGGGAGGCGGACTAGAAGGAAAACTGGGACTGGGCCGTACGCTAGGATTCATTCTATTGGCCGCCGTGGTGTCCAATCTTGGCCAATACCTCCTAAGCGGCCCAGCCTTCGGGGGCATGTCCGGCGTGAACTACGCCCTCTTTGGATACATATGGATTCGCGGCAACAACGATCCCCGATTCGGCCTGCAACTTGATCAAGGAACCATCACCATGTTGCTGATCTGGTTTGTTATTTGCTTTACCGGGCTGGTAGGCAATATAGCCAATGCGGCACACACCCTGGGGCTGATCGTCGGAGTCATCGCCGGCTGGCTTGCAGCTCATCAAAATCGTTAGCACAAGGCCCGTTAATCTGCCTCACTGAACGTATATCGTTTCCCCTTCACCTCTACATTAGGCGGACGCTTTGTTTTCTCAAACCAATCGTAGCCTGCCTTCAAATTCTTCCATTCCTTAATCCATTTTGATTTCTGGTGCTTCTTCATGTTGGCTTCAGTCATACGGAAAGGAAAACAATGTACCCTGAAAAAACGTTGTCCATTCATCAAAGCCACATCACAAAGAGAATAAATCTCCTCAATTCGTGCATCAGTCATAGCATAACAACCGATACTCACGCAATTGCCATGCACCATTAGCGCACTGCCGGTTCGGTTGCGAGCCCGGTCATATGTGTTCGGGTAGCCCAGATTGAAGGAAAGGTGGAACCGACTATAGGGATTCATACGGGAGCGCGGCACAAAATAAAACCCTTCTGGAGCCTGACCATCTCCTTCTTTCAGCTTGGGGCCAAGTTCCCCGGAAAATTTACAGATGGGCCAAGTCTTAAAGAGTTTGAACTGTTTTCCTTCATCAACTCAGGGTCCGAGCTGTTTCTCCTCCTTGAAAATACGGATATAAACCGGAGCACCCCAGCGCAGCCCTTTCGCACGCAGCGCCTTCTCCAGTGCCGGGCGAACGCGTTTTGCAGCTTCCTCAGAACGGCCTGTGCGCGGGGCACTTCTCAACGCGAACAACACCGATGCCCCAACAGCCAGCACGAACTGAAACCGATTGAATCTCCTAAACACAAAATAGAGAATAAGGAATCTGGAGGCCTCAAGCTATTTCAGGTTATAGACAAGCTGAAATTTACCGACTTGCAGGGATCGTTTCATCTGACAACTTTTTACCTTTACCCAACAAATGCCGCCCCAGAAACAGGCGCACCTGATTCTCTCCCACAGCTCGCGGAGCGTTATGGCCACCGTCTTTAACAGTGATCAGCGTAGATTCCACGCCCGCCTTTTTCAGGGCGGCATGATAAATCTGAGATTGATGAAACGGAACCAGTGGGTCATCCGTGCCGTGCACATGAAGATGCGGGGCATCATCCGGAGTCACATGCATTAGCGGCGAGGCCTGGCGGGTCTTGGCTTTAACCGTTTGAATAGGCGCACCAATAAGCATACTTTCAGGGGAATCTTTATCATCATGATCAATCCGGCTAGGTTTACTGCTCATCAACAATAAAGCACTCGGTCCATAATAATTCACAACCGCCTGAACTCGGCTGGATTGGCCCAGATGTTTGCCTAATTTACCTTCCAGCACTTCAACCTCACCGCTCACCCCTAACATACTCACCAAATGCCCGCCGGCGGAGGAACCCCAAACGGCGATGCGTTCGGGATCAATACCGTATTCCTTTGCGTGTGCGCGGAGCCAGCGTATTGCCGCTTTACAGTCATGTATTTGTAAGGGCCATTGAGCTTCTCCACTGAGTCGATACCCTATGGTAGCACCGACGTACCGACCCGTCGTCACTACCGGAGCTACGCGATTGATTCCGCTGCGTTTATCACCATTGCGCCAACCGCCACCATGGATCCAAACCACCAGAGGTAATGGCTCGTTTCCGATCCGTTTTTCCGGCAGCACCAAATCGAGTCGTTGCCGCGGATTATCCGTATCGGCATAGGGCAGATCGCGCAGCACTTTGACGCCTTGAGGTGCACGCGGCGCTGGGCGGCGGGTGAGGAAGGCCTTGTGTTCGGCTGGGGAAATGGCTCCATCCTTGTTGGTGTCCACCTTCAGGAAATTCGGCTTGGCATTCGGCGGCAGTTCGTTGAGAACGAGTTTACCGTCCTCGTTGCGATCCCAGAGTTTGAACAGCGCCTCAGGCGTGCGCTCCTGTGCCGAGGCCAAGAACGCTCCCGCCGCCAACAATGCTATAGAGAAAAACTGATTCATTTCTTTTGCAGCCAACCGTGTTTCACCAGGAATGCATCCATCTTGGCCACGGTATCGGCGTAATGATCGCCCGGGCGGCCTTGGTTAAAAAATCCGTGCGTGGCATCCTTGTACAAGTGCAGCTCACTGGAGCTACCAACGGCTTTCATGCGGCGATCGTATTCCTCGCCGGTGGCCACGGGAATGAGATCATCTTTGGTGCCAAGAAATACAATCGTGGGCGGTGCGCCTTTGCGGATGTTGTGCATTGGGGAAATCGCCTTCCACCGCGGCTGCACGCGACTGTGGCCATAGCCCTTGGGGCCGTTATCATAGACGGGATTAAATAACACCAACGCATCGGGTTGACTGCTAATCTTGGTGTCTTCACCTGGCTCCTCCAGCTCAGGGCAATTCCCAGTGGCCGCAGCCACATGTCCGCCTGCCGAACCGCCACCGGCCGCCACGCGTTTGGGGTCAACGCCCAGTTTGGCGGCGTTCGCGCGAATGAATCGCACGGCGGATTTGCCATCCGCCACGCATTCGAAGGGGGAGGTTTTATTACGGCTTTTCACGCGGTACTCGGCCGTGATCGCCACCATGCCGCGCCGGGCAAGGTAATGGCAATGCGGCTCAAACTGCTTCGGCGTGCCGCCATTCCAGCCGCCACCAAAGAAAAATACAATAGCCGGCCGTGCATCGGTGGCCTTGTGCCCTTCCGGGTTGAACACGTGCAGGAAGAGCTTGGCTCCACTGGCCTCCTTGTACTGCACGGCCTTAGCGTTTTCAAGTTTGACCAGTTGTGCGGACGCAGTAAACGCCAGTGCGATGAGAGTGATGAATGCTGTTTTCATTTCTTAGATTTCTTGCCGCCCGGCTTGGGCAAAACATAGGCACGGGTGGCCCAGGCCTGCCAGAGCGTTTTGAGTTCCTGCGCCTTGTCTTCACGTTGATTGAAGAGGTTCACCGTCTCGGTCCGATCGGTGCGCAGATTGTAGAGCTCCCATTCCTGCTTTCGGAAACGGGTGTTGGCCACGAGCTTCCAATCACCCGAGCGCACGGCGCGATTCCCCACGTGTTCCCAATACAGCGCGGTTCGGTCGAGCGGTTTGTCTTCAAAGGTGGGCACCAAGCTGAGCCCTTCCAGCGGCAGGATGTCGTGTCCGCGAAAGCGCGCGGGATATTCCGCCCCGGCCAACTGCACGGCGGTGGCCATGATATCGATCACGTGCGTCGGTTCATGCCGTAGCTTGCCGTGAACCTCTTTTTCAATACCTTCGGGCC
>DPAW01000333.1:4294-11157 GCA_003517285.1 Verrucomicrobiales bacterium | reverse complement strand
CCCGTGATAGTCGCCGCCACGCCAGTAATTGATATTATGCCGACAAGCCTCGTCGGGTATCTCGAAGGCACCGACTCCTAGGTGCTGCCCAAAATTGGCGACTTCGTACTGGTGAAAACCCTCCTCGCCGGCCGTACGCACCAATTCCTCAAACATATCGCAGGCCAATTCTTCCTGTACATCAAACTCGCCGGCCTGCAGCTGCTCGTACAACGGCGTGTCCTGTTCGTAGATCACTTCGTAACAGGAAAGATGCTCCGGTTGCATGGCAATGGCTTCACGCAAGGTATCCTGCCACACCGGCATGGTTTGCGAAGGGATAGCAAACATCAGATCCAGATTCACTCGCTCAAAGCCGGCATTGCGCAGAATGTCATACGACTTAAACACCATCGCCCGCGAATGCACGCGCCCCAAGCGAACGAGCAAATCTTCATCCAGCGATTGCACACCCATGGAAATACGGGTCACGCCGCCTTCGCGCAGGAGCTTTGCCTTGTCGGCGGACACGGTGGCGGGATTGCATTCCACAGTCCATTCCTCCGCCCCATCAAGCCCCAGACGCCTCATGGCTTGCAAAAGCGTTTCCCACTGTCGCAGATTCAAAATCGATGGCGTCCCACCACCGAAGAAAATAGTCTGCGGCGTTAGGTCATCCGCAACCAATTCCAGCTCCCGCACCAACCCCGCCACAAACCGATCCACCGTTTCGCTATCCGGCGCGTGCGAGAAGAACGCGCAATAACTGCACTTGGAAGCGCAGAACGGTATGTGGCAGTAGAGTGATTGTACAGGCACGCGGCAGATTAGTGCGGCACGGACAAAGCGGCAATTTGAATTCACTGCAAAGGCACAGAGAATAATGAACTCTGTGCCATTGTGGTTCAATTGACATCCCCTTCCCCCGCCCCTAACTTGCGGCGTGTTCGAACTCCATCAGCCTTATGCCCCCGCCGGCGATCAGCCGAATGCAATCGCGCAATTGTCGACCGGCTTGAAAGAGGACCTTCCGCATCAGGTATTGTTGGGTGTCACGGGCAGCGGCAAAACCTTCACGATGGCCAATGTCATCGCCCAGACCAATCGCCCCACATTGGTTATATCTCACAACAAAACCCTCGCTGCCCAGCTCTACGCCGAGTTCAAGGGGTTTTTCCCCAATAACGCGGTGGAATATTTCATCAGCTATTTCGATTACTATCAGCCCGAAGCCTACATCCCGCGCACAGATACGTTTATTGAAAAGGATTCATCGGTAAACGAAGATATTGAACGCATGCGTCTAGCAACCATGAGTTCGCTATTGAGCCGGCGCGATGTAGTGGTAGTGGCGAGCGTGTCGTGCATTTACGGCATCGGCAATCGCGAAGACTACGAGGCTCTTATGGTTCCGCTGGTTCAGGGAATGGAGATCGGACGCGAACTCCTCCTCACCAAGCTGGTGGACATCCAATACACGCGGAATGATATCGCCTTTGAGCGGAGTCAATTCCGAGTACGCGGCGACACGGTCGATATTCGCCCAGCACAAACTGAGGATGCGATTCGTGTGGAATTCTTCGGGGACGAAATCGACCGCATCCAACGCTTTGACCCGCTTACCGGCAATACCACCGAAACACTCGATTCAGTCACAATTTTCCCTGGAAAACAATTCGTCACGCAGGCGGACAAGATCAAAGCCGCTATGAAAACCATCCGCACTGAGCTGCGTGAACAGATCCAGCATTTTGAAAAGGAAGGCAAACTACTGGAGGCGCAGCGCATCAAGATGCGTACAGAGTACGATCTCGAGATGATGGAGGAGCTTGGCTATTGCAGCGGGATCGAAAACTACAGCCGCCATCTTAGCGTCCGCCCGCCCGGCTCAAAGCCCAATACCTTGATGGATTTTTTCCCGGAAGATTTCCTACTTGTGGTCGATGAAAGCCACGCCACGCTCCCTCAAATCCGCGGCATGTTCGCTGGAGATCGCTCGCGCAAGACCGTGTTGGTAGACCACGGCTTCCGTCTCCCCAGCGCCCTGGATAACCGGCCTCTGAATTTTGAGGAATTTCAGGGACACCAAAATCAGACTATTTATGTCAGCGCCACGCCCGCCGAACAGGAAATGGGCTGGTCTCAACCGCATGTGGCCGAACAGATTGTGCGCCCCACCGGCCTGCTTGATCCGACCATTACAATCAAACCGCTCAAGGGGCAGATCGATGATCTGATCGAGGAATGCCGCCAGCGCGTGGAACAAAAAGAGCGCGTGCTGGTGACCACACTCACCAAGCGCACCGCCGAAGAACTCACCGATTACCTGCGCGAAATCGGCATCAACGTTCGTTACCTCCACAGCGAGATCGACGCACTGGAGCGCGTTGAAATCCTGCGTGCTCTGCGCATGGGCGAATTTGATGTGTTGGTGGGCATCAACCTTCTGCGTGAAGGACTCGATCTCCCTGAAGTCTCGCTGGTCGCCATTTTGGATGCGGACAAGGAAGGCTACCTTCGCAGCGCCACTTCACTCATTCAAACCGCCGGCCGCGCGGCACGGCACCTGAATGGCCAGGTGATTCTCTATGCGGATGAGATGACGAAAAGCATCAAGGCGTTTCTGGCTGTTTCGAATTATCGCCGCGAGAAGCAACTCAAGCACAACGAGGAACACAACATCACGCCTCGCAGTGTGTCCCGTGCCGTGGAGGATAGCCTAGGCAACCGACAGGAAGCCACAGACAAAGCCACCATGCTGTTACGTGATGCCGGCGGCGAATACGATGTCACGGAAACCATTCGCGAGCTGGAGCAGGAGATGCTCACGGCCGCCGAAAATTTGGAATTCGAAAAGGCCGCCCACCTGCGTGATCAGGTGAAGATGCTCAAGAAAGAACTGGAAACCTAATTCCAGGACAGATCATCCGGCGCGTTGGCCATCAACTGGTGCACCCCGCCCATCTCAAGCATCACAGCCCGCCACAATTGCCCCGGCGGAATGGCAAACACATGATCCACGCTGGCCGGATGCGTAAGCCAGGAATTGCGCTGCAGTTCATCCTCCAACTGCCCCGATCCCCAGCCGGAGTAGCCGGCAAAAATCCGAACCTGGGACGTGGACGAAAAAGAATTACCAATCTCCAACAGTTCATCGATGGAATGCTCGAGATTCAAATTTGGGATGACATTGGCGTCAGGCAGATAATCGTCCGCATGCAGAAAACTCATTGCCTGCCCCTGCACAGGCCCGCCAATAGACAGGTCCTGTTCCTGAATACGCTCTGGCAAATCCTCCACGATCATCTCTCCCACCGTCTTATCCATCGGCCGATTCAGCACCAATCCGAAGGCCCCCTCCTCGTTGTGCTGGCACAGCAGGACCACCGTGCGGTTGAAGAATGACCCCGCCAAACTGCCGCTATCGACCAGCAACTGACCTTGCAAAGACTTAAAAGGACCTTCTTCCATGGGGTTTCGTGGAATGTTGCAACAAGCTTGCGTGGGCGGCAATGACGTTTACACTGAACCCATGTCCAAGATGATTCTCATCGCCGTGGGTGCCTTGTTGCTGATTGCAGCCGGCTGCCAAAGCACGGACACTGGCCATCGGGAGTTTATTCCCGGCAAAGGCTGGGTGCCCGTCAAGGCCGGCCTTCTCGGCCGCTAAACAAATTTCGACTTTAGGCCAGGAGCTCCTTAGCCGCCGCTTTCACGCCTTCGACGTTAAGTCCGAACTTATCATACAACTCATCCGCCTTATAGGCCGATTGGCCAAACTCGCCGGCGATCCCCAGAGTCTTGATGCGGTGAGCGATACCGGCGTTTGAGAGCGCGTGACTCACCTGCGCTCCCATACCGCCCTTCACTTGATGATCTTCAATAGTCACCAACCGGCCGCCGGCGGCATTCACCGCGGCACCAATCGTGCCCAGATCCACCTGATTCACAAACGGGTTATTGATGACGGTGGCGTTGACGCCATCCGAGGCAAGTTGATCGCCAGCTTCAATCACGCGGTTGAGCAGCACGCCGCTGCCCACGAGCACCACATCGCTGCCCTCGCGTAACACCTGCGCCTTGCCCCATTCGTACACGGGATTGTCCACCCAGCTGAGCGGGTAGTTTTCCCGGCCGACAAAGAAAATAAAGGATTCGCCATCCTTGCCCGCGGCGCGATCGGCCTCGAAGCGTTTGATGGCCTGATACATGAACTGCTCCGCTTCATCCGGGCAGGACGGCACAATCACTGTAGTGTGAGGAATGGCGCCAACCGCGGCGAGATAGGTGGTTGCCTGATGACTCGCGCCATCGGCCGCATCCTGAAAACCCACATGGCTGAACATCGCGATCACCGGCCCTTGACTCAGGGCTGCCATAGTGAGTGGGAGATTACCTTTGGTGACGCCGAATTGGCCGAAGGTATCAACGATAGGCACAAAACCCACCTTGCTCAAGCCGGCTCCGGTGCTAACCATATTGGCCTCGGCGATGCCGACTTCAATGAAGCGGCCCTCGATGGCTTTCTGAAAAGCGGAGATTCCCGTGGAACCCTGCACGTCGGACGACACCGAAAACACCGGCGCGCCTTCTTGTGCGGCGCGAATGGCGCCCTTCGCCAGACCAGCCTGAACTTTGCTCTTCTTGACCGGCGGCGCATCGCTTGCGGGCGCAGTCGCCTTGGCTTCTTCCATGGCTTTCCACTCAGCATTCAGTTCATTTGCCCAGTCCAGAAACTCAGTGGGCGCGGCGGCATCGCCATAGATTTCCTGAATCCATTCCACAATCTTCTCCGCATTACCTAGCGGGAAGCCGTGACCGCCAGAGGCATTTTCCTCCGTGGACGCAATGCCCTTGCCCTTGATGGTTTTTACCCAAAGACACACGGGCTTCGCCGGATCACCCTTCGCGGCGGCAATGCCCGATTCCAGTGCGCTGTAAACGGCCTGCAGATCGTGACCGTCTTCAACCTTGATCACATTCCAGCCCAGCACACCGATGGCCTCGAAGCTCGGCTGCATGGAAAAGCTGTCATTCGTAATGCGGCCGGAAAGCTTGGTGTCATTATCGGAAAGAATCAGCACGAACGGATTCACGTGCCCTTTCACGGCCAAGCCAGGAATGGCGGCTAGCGATTCCTTCGCTTCGCCTTCCATCATCGCGCCATCGGAAATGGTGCAGACCGTCACGCGATCGTTGCCAGCCAGTTGATCGCCAATCGCCAGCCCCTGCGCCTGCGGCAATCCGGAGCCCAACGGGCCGTTACTGATCAGCACACCCTCGGGATTCAGATGGCTCTCACCGTGACCGGTGAGCTTGCTATGAATGCCGCGAAAACCGCGGAGCGCCGTGTAATCCTGCCCGTCGAAATTGTAATTAGCGCGCAAGGCGTAAACCCCGTTCTCAGTGTGACCGGCGTCATTGACGAAGTTAAACGCTTCGTGCCATTGCCGGCCTTCAGTGGCGAACATGATCGCGTGAGTGGCCGCCATGATCTCAGCAAACGCCGCTGGGCCGCCCCAGTGACAGGCCGCTCCGCCGGTCACCGCATGAATATTCATCAGGGCCACTGCCGCGCGCGTGGCATTCGGGTCGGCCACCGTCACGACCTCGCCACCAGAGTTGTTCACGCTGACGGCATACTTCGGCCCCTGCGCGGGCGTATCCGCCAAACGGGCGGGAATGGCGATTGGCTTCAAAGGCGGCGCTGTCACCGCGTCTACTGGCGAATTATCTGCTCCCATAACATATCCCCACCATAAAAGCGGGGAGCGCACTCTAGGCGGAGAAGGCAAAATTGCCAGTTAAATATTACCTGACTAAATGAGGTGTTTTCAGGGAAAAATGAAAATGGTACGCACGGAAGGACTTGAACCTTCAACCTTTGGTTCCGGAAACCACTGCTCTATCCAATTGAGCTACGCGCGCGCCGAAGCGTTGGTGTACGCCAAGCGAGAGCTCAGCGCAAGCCGCTAGTAACCCATTTCCTCGCCACCTTCCTCCTCCTCATATTGCGGAGTAAACACGGCGATTCCGCGAAAGAACGAACTAGAGCCACTGCCTTCCTGACAAATGGAAACACTGATCGGCTCCATGTTCGCCTGACGTCCATAGCGATTGATGGCCGAAGACACCGCCTCGACCGACTCCCCGGAAAATCCAACTGCCTCATTCAGCATAACGGCCCTATTCAACGCCTAGAGGCTGGGTGCTCAACCGAAAATTTTCCCCAGCTTGGTAATAGCCAAATACAAGCCGATGCCCACGAAACTGATAAACGAAATCCACAACATCACATCCCACGCCAGCCCCGATTGCAAACAAGCCTCCCCTTCTCGGTAGCGCAACCACAACACTGCAAACCCCAACGGCACCAACAACAGGCTTTGGAACATCCCAGAAATCACCACCAACTTCCCTGGATTCGGCCAAACAACATAGACCAACACACAGATCAACGGCAACGCCGCCCCGAAACCCCGCACCCATTGCTCGCGCCGGGCATCATCCAATTTCACCAAGCCGGAGACGGCTGCGAAGTCCGTGTACAATCGGCACTTAGTGGCGTTCGAAATGAAGAAGGTCGAAAACAAAACCGCCACGGCACCGATCAGAAAAATCCCAACCGCGTATCCGCCAAACACCGGCGTGTACATGACCGAGAGCGTGCGGATGAGATCCTGCTTTTCGGGCAACAATCCTAGCCGCCCCAAGACGGCCGCGCCCAACAGATAAAAGACAATGGTGCAAAATGTGTACACCACCATCGACAACCAGGCGTCCCATTGCATCACCCGAATCCAGCCCCGAGCCCGTACGAACCAGCCTTCACTCTCCTCCCGTTTCCCGGTCCAGCGTCCATAACCCTTTTCCAAACACCAATA
>DPAW01000333.1:0-3988 GCA_003517285.1 Verrucomicrobiales bacterium | reverse complement strand
ATAACCCTTTTCCAAACACCAATACGGATACGCCACGATCTCCGCCGCGCCCACGCCGATAATCCCAAAGGTCGCAAGGGCGAGTCCGATCTTTTCCGAGCCGGAAGACAAAAAGCCCAAGCCCAAGCCCGCCTTCAAGTCAGCCGCACGCACGGCCCATTCCGGTTGTGTTTGCAGCACGAACAGATTAACGATCGTCACCAAGGTGAAGCCCCCCACTAGAATCGCGGCAAACGCCTCGATGAAACCAAACCTGCCTCGCACCAGCATCACAGCCGTCAAGAGCGCAAGGATCAGCGCCCACACTCGGTCATCCACCGGTTTGGTGTTGAAATCAAACCCGGCGATACTCTTCGTCAACACATCGCGTTGCCCAATCAATTCCGTGGTCGCATCAGCCTCAATCTGCTGATCCAGCACCTGAATCTTTGCCCGCGCGGAAGCCGCCTCGTTGTAGCGCCCTCCCTTTTCAGTAATCGGCATGGCAATGGCCATAGCTTGGCCTACCCCGCCAACAATACCGCCCAACTGACCAAACCCAAAGATCATGGTGAAGGCCCAAAACATCACAATCCAGTTACTCTTAAACCGGCCCCACTTCAGACGCGGACCCGGGAGGCGGTTCAGCAAGCCGAGCGTGGTTTCGCCTTTGACGATGGCGTGCCGTGCCATTTCAACCTGTGTGAAACATTTGATCACACACCCGAAAATGATCAGACCCAGAAAAATGAACCCCGCCTTGGCGCCGGTATGCGTAGCTGCGATCAGTTCTCCCGAACCCACAATCCCGCCGGCCATGATCAGGCCCGGCCCCAGCATGCGGAGAATCCCGGCGATCTTTTCCGGCGGCTGCCGCACCTCCTGCTCTGGTTCGCTCAACGCCAATCCTCCGCCCACTTGGCCGTTCGCACCTGGCTGCGAATGTGCCATTCCCGTAGCTCGGCCAACAACCGCGCCTTGGCCTCCTCGCCTGCCGGCGAATCCCAAAGATTATGCATCTCTCCGGGGTCGGCTCGCAGATCGAACAGTTGGCCGTACGGTTCATCCAGAAAATGCACGAGCTTCCAATTGTGGTCGCGGATCATGGTCATGAACGGTCCCTCCGTGTAATTGCCATCCGTCATTTGCTCGGCATACACATAATCGCGTCCAGCCCAATCCTCGCCGCGCAGCGCAGGCAACACACTCACGGCCTCGCTGCCTTCTGGTTTAGCAGCCCCGGCCATTTCCAGAATCGCCGGGCCGATATCCATGCTCTGCATGAGACCGTCCATCTCCCGGCCTCCAGCAAATTGACCCGGGGCCCAAACCAACATCGGCACACGGACGATTTGATCGTACATCGTCCATTTTTGGCTGTGCCCATGGTCTGTCAAACAATCACCATGATCGCTAGTGAAGATGACAACCGAATTATCGAGAATCCCCTTGGCCTCAAGACCTGCAATTAATTCGCCGAGCTTTTCATCGATCATCGTCACGTTGGCCAGATAATGTCGGCGCTGACGCAAGCGCTGTTCCTCGGTCGGGCTCAACGAATGCACCACGGAATCATGATCCACGTCCACGTTATGCTGACGCATGGCCTTGAAGGGCGGGGGTTGACTTTCCAAATCCATCTCGGTGACCGGCTGTAATTCCAGCTCCCGATCCGCATACGCATCCAAATGCCGCGGCACTGGATCATACGGCGGATGCGGCCCGGGAAAACCGATCTGCAGAAATAACGGCTTATCCACCGGCTTTGTGCGCAGCCACCACTGCGCGAAATCGCCCACAAAGAAATCTGAATGCGTGTCTTCCGGCAGATCCCACGTAAAGGCCCCCAGCGCATCGCGGTAGTTTTCGTATTCACGGTAGAGCTCCCGCTGTTGCTTCACCAACCCGCGCGCCGCCATGGCCTTGTCCCATTCATCGAAATAATAACGCCCCTCTAGGTAACGATCCTTGTTCTCAACCACATACCGCTCATGAAATCCGCACGGCGTCTGGAACGGCCACGTGTGCATCTTGCCTACATTCACACAATGATACCCGGCATCAGCCAATTGATTAACCCAACTTCGCCGCCACGCATCGGCATTCTTCAGAATGCCCGTCGTGTGCGGGAAATATCCGGTAAACAAGCTCGCCCGCGAACTGGCACAAGACGGCGCGGTCACATGGCAGTTGGAAAACGAAACCCCCTCTCGCACCAGCCGGTCCATATGCGGCGTGTCCACAAACGGAAATCCCAACGCATTGATGGTGTCGTACCGTTGTTGGTCGGTGATAACGAAAATGATGTTCGGCTGATCCGCCATGCGCGAGCAGTCTAGGGTTAACCGAAAGGGATTGCAAACGCCCGCCACCCCGCCACAATCGCAGCATGAAATCCAATTCGCTGTCCCGACGAAATTTCCTAGCCACCTCTGCCCTCGCCTTTCCGTATGTGGCGACACGCTCCTGGGCGCTCTCGCCGAACTCGACCATCCGCCACGTCACCTTCGGCGCCAATGGCATGGCCTTTTCCGATGTGAACTCCATTTCCGGCGTGAAAAACGTCGAAGTGGTGGCCTGCGCCGAAATCGACGCAACACGCCAGGACCGCTTCGCTCGGAAATTTCCCAAGGGCAAACGCTACACCGACTGGCGTGAGCTACTCGACAAAGAGGTCAAGAATTTCGACACCGCCAATGTCTCCACGCCCGACCACATGCACGCGCCCATTGCCATGGCCGCAATGCAACTGGGCAAACACGTGTACGTGCAGAAACCGCTGACCCACGACGTGTTCGAGAGCCGGAAACTTCGCGAGTTTGCCGCCGCCAATAAACTCACCACTCAAATGGGGATCCAGGTACATTCCAGCCAAGCATACCGCGAGGCCGTGGAGCTCGTACATCAGGGCGCGATCGGCAAGGTCACCGAGGTGCACACCTGGAGCAGCAAGAAATGGGGCGACACAGCCCAGCGACCCGACCGCAAAGACAAGGTGCCCGCCGGGCTCGACTGGAATGCCTGGTGCGGTGTGGCGCCGAAAAACAATTACATCGGCGGATACTACCACCCCGGCAACTGGCGCAAACGCCTCGACTACGGCACGGGCACGTTTGGCGATATGGGCTGCCATATTTACGATCCCATGTACGGTGCGGTCGGCCTCACCGCGCCGCTCAGTGTCCGCAGCGAAGGCCCCGCACCAGTGGAGGGCTCACACAGCTGGAACGTCAACGCCAAGATCCATTACGTCTACCCCGGGACCAAATACACCGCCGGCGAAACGGTCGACGTGACATGGTACGACGGCGATCAGCGCCCGCCGGCAAATATGCAGGAACGCATCGGTCGCGCCCTACCCGGACAGGGCTCCCTGCTGTTTGGCACCAAGGGTCACATGATCATCCCTCACGTCGGCAAAGCAATCTTGTTACCCGAGGACAAATACAAAGAATACAAGCGGCCCGAAATCGGCGGTGTCAATCACTGGGAATCTTTCATCAACGCCGCGCGGGGCGAAGGTAAGACCTCTGCGAATTTCGATTACTCCGGCCCACTGACTGAAGCCATCCTGCTCGGCGGGATTGCTACGCGATTCCCCAAACAGCAACTAAATTGGGACGAGAAGAAACTCGCCTTCAGCAACAGCAAGGCGGCCACCGCCTTTGTGAAGCGCGAGTACCGGAAGGGCTGGGAAGTCAAAGGCCTTTAAGGCCGGCTACACTCCAGAACTTTGAAGGAATCTCCGAGGTGTTCCGGGTGTACCAGCGTCTGGAATTGCCGTGTGCGGTCCGGCGTCCATTCCGGGAACAGCTTCGGCCACTGAAGCGTCTTGTCAAAGAGACTCACCAAATATTGGGATTGCCGTGTTAGCGGAACCACCCCTAACCCAATCGCTTCAGCTATCCGTTCCACTCTGGTGAAATTCACCGAGGCCGTGATGTCCATCTCCCCGGGATTGGTCAGCACATCGTCCACCATTCGATGGCGGTGATATCCGCGCAATGTC
>DPAW01000104.1 GCA_003517285.1 Verrucomicrobiales bacterium | reverse complement strand
GTCCTTGGTTTCCACCACCACCGAATGATAGCCCTCCTTAATCTTGCGATTGGGGTAGAGGATCGATTCGATCAGGTAATCCGGCTGCGCGCTGGCACCGATGGAGGTGAAGTCTGGCCCCACCTTGCCGCCCGCGCCGCCGATGGCGTGGCATACTGTGCAGGCCAAGGCCTGTCGGCGGTACACCTTCTCGCCAGAAAACGGATCACCTTCCTTCATCGCTCGAGCCGCCAAAGCCTTGAGCTGTTCGGCATTCATTTGCTGCGTCAGCAGAGAAATGTTTTGAGAACGCGCGAGTGCCTCCACGAGAACTTTCTCATTGCGCCCACCTTCGCGTGCGGCGCGCAGACCGGCATTGGCCACCGGCTTGGGCAATTGCGCCCCGGCCACGCCGGCAGCCAGCACGCCCCCGGCGCCCCGGGTATTGAGCAAACTCCGCCAAAGTTCGAGGGCGGAATTGTCATCCTTGCTGTCACAAAGCACGGCAAAGATTTCATTCAACGATCCTTTCAGGTTCATGCGCCCAAGCGCACGCGCTGCCGCCTGACGAGTGCCCGCCGGTTTATCGGCCGCAGCCAGCGCCTTGAGTCCCTGAAGTGCTTGTGGGCCACGGATTTGGATAAGGCTATCGAAGGCTGTTGATTCGCCTTCGGCGGCGATGACCAGCAGAGGCGCAACCAACTCAGCTCGTTTCCATTCGCCCACCAACTGAATTGCGGCCGTGCGAATGGCTTCATCGTTTGATTTCAAATAATCGCCTAGGCCGGAAAGATCACCAGCCGGACGGGCATTACGAAGATACGCCGCACGCGACAAAGCCGTGAGCACGCGGGCATGAACTTTCGTTTCAAATCCATCAGCGCGCAGTTGCTTGAACAGAGTGCTCAACTCACCTGGACCACCGGCTTCACCAATCAACTCAATCAACGGGCTGTCTCCATTGGCGGGCAGCTTGCGTTGTTGCACAAGTTGACCAATCAACTGGCTAGCCCGAGCCGGTTCCAGTGAGCGAAGCGCGAACGCAGCCTGAGCCGGTTTACCTTTAAAATTCAGCGCGCCGTTTTGCATGCCGCGGACAAAGGGTTCGGCGAGATCGTTAATGGTTAACCACAGGCCGTAATCGAGAAACTTATCCATCGGCTGATCCAGTGCCTGCAGGGCAAACTGCGCATTTTGATGGGCGGTGGTGGATTCCTTCATCTCGGCATACACGCGCATGGCCTCGAGCCGGACGCGCGGATGCTTGTCGCGAATGCCGGCGGCGGCGTGCAGTTGCGTGGTGGTAAGGCGATCATGCCAGTGGGCCAACACGCGCATGGCCGCGGCGCGCACGCGGGCGTCGTTGGCCTCCAGCGTGAGCATCAACAGCGAGGCGTTGACCACATTCACCGCTTCATGTAGCCACAGGGCCTCCATCTGGGCGGTTTCGTTCTCGCTATGACGCGCGAGCCATTTTTTGAGATCCGGCAGGATGCCCTGTCCGCGTTCGTGCAGAACACGTCGCGACTGAGCCTGGTCGTAGGCGTCTTGAGTTAACAGGACATCCATCAGGGCCGTGTTGTTTTGCTCGGTCAAATCGCGCGCCTTCTTCTTGGGCTGGTCCTTGAAGGTCACGCGCCAAATACGCCCGTGCACCTTGTCGCGGCGCGGATCACGGAAGTCGACTTCCCCATGTTGAATAATGGGGTTCGACCAATCGGCAATGTAGAGCGCGCCGTCCGGCCCCTGTTTCACATCGATCGGGCGGAAGCTCGCGCTACTGCTGCGAATGAAATCTCCCAGATGCTCGGCGGCATAGCCGGCGCCGTTTTCTGAAAGATTAAAGCGAACAATCCGGTGGGCACGAAAATCACAGGTGATGGCCTGTCCCTGATATTCCTTGGGGAATTGCGGGCCATCGACGATTTCCAGTCCGGCGAATTTCGGAAAATTCCCCGGGCTCGCGCTTTCCATAATGCGGCGGCCGCCGGCATAGGTGAAATACATCGCCCCGGGAATGGCGTAGCTGATGCCCTGAAATCCGGCGCCATCGGTAACGAAGGATTGGCCATGGCGGTTGAAGTGGTGTCCCCACGGATTGCACCAACCGCGGTACTGGATGCCGGCCTCCTGCGTATCGGGCCGGAGCCACATGATGCCGCCACTCTTCAGGCGCACGACGCCGTGCGGTGTTTCCAAGTGGCTGCGAATGTAAATGGATTGGTTAAAGTAAAGCCGCCCATCATGCCCCCAGCGCAGGGTGTGCAGGGTGTGATGAGTATCTTCAGTCCCGAAGCCGGACAACACGATCCGTTTTTCATCGGCCTTGCCGTCGCCATTGGTGTCCTTGAAATGCAGTAGCTCGGTGCTTTGGCCGACATAACACCCGCCGTCGCCCGGTTCAATAGCGGTGGGGATAAACAGGCCTTCGGCAAAGATCTCGGTCTTGTCCGCGCGGCCATCGCCGGTGGTGTCCTGCAACACCACGATTTTGTCATTAGCCACCTGACCCGGTTTCACCTGCGGATACACCTCCGAGGTCGCCACCCAAAGGCGGCCCTGCGGATCGAAGTTCATCTGAATCGGCTTGGCCAACGAAGGGTTCTCGGCGAACAGAGAAATCTCCACGCCTTCAGCGGTATCAAAATTCGGTAACGGTTGCGGATTGCGGATGGGTTTCTCTGGCACCGGCGCATTGGGCGCGGGCTTGAGTTTGAGATCGCGACGCGCGGCAATCTCCTTTTCCTGCGCGATCACCAACGGATCAAAGCGCGGAATCTCGACGGCGTTGTTGCCTTGCTCATGTTTTCGGAAACCAAAAATGTAAGCCATGTTTTGCGGACGCGAGCGGTCGAAAAAGAGCTGGTTCTTGCGGGCCATTACCGTGCGGAGCTGGATGGCCGCCGGCGATTTCAGACGGGGATGCACGGGCACCCCGAGCTGAGCACAAATCTCTGCCGCCACGCGCGCGTAGCCGCTGTCCACCGGGTGAATGCCGTTTTCGGTCAAGGCGGGCTTGGCATTTACCAGCGGATCGGCATTAAACAGGGTCACAAAGAGATCGCCATCTGCCGCCGCCATCGTTTGAAGTTCCTTGGAGTACGCAGCGAGCTGGCGGTTGTGCACGGCGGGATCCGGCAGACCACCGCCCAACTGCTCATGACGCAAGGGCGACAACACCACAAAACGAATCGGACCGCCGGCCGCCTTCCGAACCGCGGCCTTGAGCGCGCGCATGTCTTCACCGAATTGTTCCGGCTGATTTTCAAATGAACTGGCCATGCCGTAGCCCAGAAAGACCACGGTGGGTTTCACCAGCGTGATTTGTTTCTGCAACTGCTTCCAGCCTTCATCGGCCGGTTCGCGACCGGCCTGTTGCAGGCTGAGCCCGGCGCGGGACACACCGCGCGGCGTGTCGCCGCTCCAGCCCAGATTGCGAAAGGTGATATTGCGATCAGGCCAGGCCGTGGTAAGCCGTAGTTCCAGATGATTGTGGACCTGCATCCGCTCGATGAAAGTGTCGCCCAGAAACGCCACCCGGTCGCCGTCCTTGAGTTCGAACGCCCGTTCGCGAGCGTTGCCCGTGATGCCGGTGAGAAGAATAAGGAGAGTCAGAACTGTGCGCATGAGAGTTAGTGTTTTTTCTTAAGAACAGAGTGAATGGTCTGGGCCATCAGCTTGGCGCCGGCGGCGTTGGGGTGGATCTTGTCCGGAAACATCGCGGGCTTGCCGGACAACGCTTGATACAAATCGATCACCGTCAAGCTCTCGTCCCTGGCCACCTTGCGAATGACGGGAATGACACCGCCCTTGACGGTTTTCTCATTGATGCCCCAGCGCGTCTGGTACACGGGGACCGGCAGGCACAAATAGATCATCGGCTTGGAGGGCAGACTCTTGAAATGCGTCACCATCGCGCGCAAGTCCGCCTCGTATTCCTTGCCGACCTTGCCCCAGTTTTGCGGCTTGGTGTCATTGGTGCCCAGCTTCAGGATCACCACGTTCGGGCCGAAGTCCGTAGCCTGCTTGAAGGCTCCCAGCTTCCAGTAAGGTCGGTCGCCGTTCTTGAGCAGCGTGGCGCCGTTCACGCCGTAATTGCGGACGGTGTAGCCTTTGCCAAGCAGATCGCCCAGCACCTTGGGATAACAGTGATTGGCCCGGTCGCGAATGGCCGCACCATAGGTAATGCTGTCGCCCACACAGGCAATGCGCGTCACGGAATCCGCCCGACCGGAGAGCACGGTAACGGCGAAGAAAATGCAAAAAATGGCGCGTTTCATGGCAAAAAACGTGCGCTGATCAAACCCCGTTTACCCCGGGCATGCAAGCTGTTTGGCGCGCTCATGAAGCATTCTCATGCCGTTTAGGATTGAACAATCCGGCTTTTTTTGTATTGTCTCCCACGTGACCTTTTTCCCCCACGCCCCACTGGGCGTCCTAGGCTCATTGTCGCCGGACCCCAGCCAAAGCACAGTTGATTGGGTGGCCGTTTTGATGCTCGGATTATTTCTGGGCATCCTGTTGGTCTCAGGTGGATTTTACCTGATGACCCGCAAACAAATTCTCGCCATGAAGCGAGAGAAAGCCATGAGCCGACCGCCGCTGGAGGAGTTGATTCCCAGCAGCCTCGATCTGCCCGAGCAATGGCTCGCCATACGCAGCGGCAACGTCGCTGCCGTACAGGAAACACTCGGCCTCTCCAATCCCCAGCGCTGCACCTGGAAAGATGGCTTTGCCATCTCGGGAGTAGAACGTCTCTTCATCTCCCCACCGGTCAATGGCTGGATCCTAGTCGTTGGCCCCGCCCTACCAGCGCCGGAAGAAGATGTGGATTTTTGTTTCCATTTCCTTAGCCACATCAGCAAACGCCTAGGACATGTGCAATTCTTCAGCCTGAACAGCGCCCTGAGCCACCACTGCTGGGTACGTGCCCACACCGGCCGCATTGAGCGGGCCTACGCTTGGTGTGGTGAAACCCTTTGGAACCAAGGAAAAGCCACCCCCGAGGAATCGGTGCTCGGCATGAAATGCCATGACTATGGCACCACCGTTGAAGAACTGGATTTCCAACAGGTCAACCACCTGAACCGAAACACCTCCAACATCTCCCAATTGGCCGCGCGCTGGAGCCTGAATCCCGCCGCGCTCAAGCCGGATGTGTTTACCAAAAGTGCAGGCATCACGGGCGAATTATTCCCCGCCGCCTCCGAACCTGAAACGGATTAACCGGTGCCTCGTGCGCTCAACAAGGATTTAGTTATGTCATTCGAACTGGCACTCAAAGAAATCGATAAAACCTTCACCGCCGATGACGGCATGGAAATTAACATTCGCCCGCTGGAAGCCGGCGACGAAAAGGCCCTGCTCGGGTTTTTCAAAAACCTGCCCGAACCGGAGGTCATGTTTTTCAAACGCCGCGTGCGCGATCCCGAAGTGATTAAGCAATGGTGCGAGAACATCGACCTCTACGCGCGCCTACCACTACTGGCCCTGCACGAAGGCAAGGTCATCGCCGTCGCCTCGCTCCTCCAAAACAACGGCGGCTGGAAACGCCACATCGGCCGCATCAGCCAAAGCATCCTGCCCAAGTACCGCCAGAAAGGCATTGCCGGCAAGCTCGTGCAGGAGCTCGTCGATGTCGCCCGCATGGCCGGCCTGCAAAAGGTCGAGGCCGAGTTCATCGACAAACAGGAAGGCGGCCAGAAACTGTTCGCCCTGCTCGGCTTCACACACCTCATGCGCCTTGAGGACTATGTGCAGGACATGCAGGCCATTCAGCATGACTACGTATTGATGGGTATGGACCTGAAGACCGACGAGGAATACGCCGGCATGGGCTGATGCCGACTGAACCACCTGACACCTGCGCCCACTGCGGCGCTGACATTCATCCCAACGCCCGTGCCTGCCCCGAATGCGGTGCGGATGTATCCACCGGCTGGGAGGAAGACTACGCGCCCGATCTCGGGCTGGATGAGGACGAGTTCGATTACGACGAATTTGTTGAACGCGAATTCGGCACCGGCAATACCCCAAAAAAAGTTGTCCCACACGGGCTGCATTGGTTTTGGTGGCTGGTCGGTCTGGGCCTGATCGCCGCTCTGCTCCTCATGTGGGTTTAATTCCCGTTTCCAATTCACCCGGCACACGGTATCCTGCGGCATGCGAATTCTGCTGTTGCTGTTGGCGATTGCGTTCCCGTTAAGCGCCGAAGATTGGCCGCAATTTCTCGGCCCGCGCCGTGATGGATCCTATCAGGGCAAGGACCTCCCCGCCTGGCCAGCCACCGGTCCGCAGCAGCTCTGGCAAACGCAGGTCGGAGCCGGCTTTGCCGGGCCGACCGTGGCCGAGGGCAAGCTCATCCTCTTTCACCGGCTCGACCATGAGGAAATCGTCGACTGCCTGAACTCCGTCACCGGCAAGCCGATCTGGCGTGCGCGATATGGCGCCGATTACGTGGATGATTTCCGATTCGACAACGGCCCGCGAGCCGTGCCCGCCATTGCCGGCGGCCGCGTCTTCACTCACGGCGCCCACGGCATGGTGCACGCGTGGGATTTGAAAACCGGCAAGGCTCTCTGGAAACTGGACGCTCGCACCCAGTTCAAGGCTCCTAAGGGATTCTTCGGATTCGCCTGCTCGCCGCTGGTCGTGAGCAACACCGTGCTGCTTAACATCGGCGGTGCCCAAGCCGGCATCATCGGACTGGATGTCGCCAGCGGCAAACTGCGCTGGCGCGCCACGGAGGAACCGGCCAGTTACGCCTCGCCCGTGCTCGCCACCATCAATGAAACCCCGCAGGCCGTGTTCTTTACCCGCGAAGGGCTCGTCTCCGTGGATCCAGCCACAGGCAAAGTGCGCTTTAGTCATCATTGGCGGCCCGCAATGCGCGCCAGCGTGAATGCCTGCACGCCGGTGATACTGGGCGACCTTGTGTTTGCCTCCACCAGCTATGGCAAGGGCGCCACCCTCTTAGCCGTCGACGGCGCGGACTTAAAAACCGTGTGGACCAACGACACCTCCATGAGCTGTCATTATTCCAGTTGCGTTGTGAAGAACGGCCTACTGTTCGGCTTCCACGGCCGACAGGAAGCTGGCGCAGATTTGCGCTGTGTGGATTTCAAA
>DPAW01000094.1:676-2879 GCA_003517285.1 Verrucomicrobiales bacterium | reverse complement strand
TGGGTTTTACATGCCTAACCATCTTCAAAAAGTCAACGTGCGCGCGGCCAAGGAGGCTGGTTTCACGGTCTTGAAAAAATCCAGTAAGGGCGAGTATGAGGTGCACAAGCCGGATCGAGGGGTCTGATGGCAGACCGCTTGCACGTATACTTCTCCGGCCACGTTCAGGGGGTGGGGTTTCGCTATTCTGTAAAGCAGTTGTCACTGGAGTTTGATGTCACCGGTTGGGTGAAAAATCTCCCGGACGGCCGAGTGGAACTGATGGCTGAGGGGGAGCGTAACGAATTAGAGACTTTTCAAGCCGCCATTCCCAATGCAGGATTGCGCCGCTTTATCCGCGATACCCAATCGCACTGGAGCGAAGGCACGGGCGAATTCCGAGGTTTCGAGATTGTTCGTTAAGGCTTCGGCATGAGATACGCAATATTGTCAGACATCCACGGAAACCTAGAGGGGTTGAATACCGTGTTGGAACACGCCAGTTCGCAGGGCGTGGATAGATATGTCTGTGGTGGCGATGTGGTCGGCTACAACGCAAACCCCAAGGAGTGCATGGATATTGTGCGCGGTTTGGATATGCCTTGTGTGATGGGTAACCATGACGAGTACATCGGGCAGGATTGTGATCTATCCGCCTTCAACCCGATTGCCCAAGAGGCCGTGTTGTGGTGCCGTAATCAGCTCAGTGAAGAGGATCGGCAATGGTTGCGTGACCTGCGTTATGTTCGATTGGTTGACCATTTTTCCATTGTGCACAGTACGATGGATAGCCCGCGCTATTGGGGCTACGTTCAGGACGCCAGCGATGCGGCGGCAAATTTTACGTATCAAAGCACTAACCTTTGCTTCCATGGGCACACGCACGTACCACAGATGTTCATTGATGACGGGGTGGATATTCATCATGGAACTTTTATTGAGCCGTTGAAGCTGCAAATCGGTAATCGCTATTTCATCAACGTGGGCAGTGTGGGCCAGCCGCGCGACGGAGATTGGCGTGCCGCCTATTGCATTTATGATTCTGAGGAAGAAACCGTGGAACTCTTCCGGCTGGAATACGATAAAGAAACGACCAAGTCTAAGATCCGGGAAGCCGGGTTGCCCGAACGGTTGGCTGAACGTCTCGACTACGGCAAATAACTACCTTCACGTGAAGGTCCTCATTCTCAAACCCAGCTCACTCGGGGACATTATACATGCCTTGCCAGTGTTGCGACTAATCAAGCGGCAACGTCCGGATTGGGTGGTCCACTGGTGGATTGCTAAGCACTTTGCGCCCTTACTGGAAATGGATCCAGACATTGCTGCGTTGCATTATTTTGATCGGAATGCATGGAGCGATACGCAAGGCCTCTATCGGAGCTTTGAGAGCGTCGGGCAAATGCGCCGCGAACAGTTTGATGTGGCGATTGATTTACAAGGTTTGGCCCGAAGTGCACTGCATGGCTGGGCCGCACGTGGAGCTTACCGGATTGGCTTGCAACAAAATCGTGAATGCGCCGCTTTGTTTTATGATGAACGTGTAGAGCGTCCCACCCCAGAAACCCATGCGGTGGATTGGTGCCGCGCTGTGCTACCACGACTGGGGCTGGAGGTTGATGGCCAGTTTGAGTGGTTGCCGGAACGTCCCTGGTTAAATAAGCGATTGACCGAACAGGGTTTTGAGGCGGGGCTGCGTTGGGTGGTTCTTTGTCCAGGCACCCGGTGGCCAAGTAAGCAATGGCCGGTGGAATATTTTGAACAGTTGATAGATGAATTGGCGGGTGGCCCAGTTAGGTTTGCAGTGGTGGGTAGTGAGGCCGAAAAAGTCTTGGGTAAACGTCTTGCCGGCCGCAAGGATTGTGTGGATTTGACTGGCAAAACAACGTTGCCTGAATTGACCGAGTGGTTACGGGCCAGCTCGGTGGTGGTGACCAACGACTCAGGACCGATGCATGTGGCGGCGGCGGTGGGTACACCAGTGATTGCCTTGTTCGGTCCCACCAACGCCAGTAAAACAGGGCCGTACGGTGCGCGTGGCACGGTGCTGGCGGCGGATTCCACGGATTGCGCCGCGTGCGCGCGCGGCTTATCCTATAGGGCTGAAGGCTGTGATTGCATGCGCTCGATTGCTCCAACCACGGTTGCGGAAGCTGTGGCAGCGTGTGAATAACTCTGCCAATGGCAACCGGCTTTGCCCTCGCGAAAAGGGTGTTTTTGTGCG
>DPAW01000094.1:0-352 GCA_003517285.1 Verrucomicrobiales bacterium | reverse complement strand
TAATTTTGGCAGTGAGGAGGTTTTTTCGGATTGGTCTAATGGCCTGGATCGGCATTTGCTGTGCCCCAATGGCATGGGCAAACTTGCTGGACGTGCGCTTGGAAGCCGGCCGAAGCAACTTTCTGCTCGATGAACCCATCGTGGTGAATGTCGTGATCCGTAACAACACGGACAAACGGGCGTTGTTGGCGACGGATAAGGAGTGGATTCAGTTTTCGGTTAGCCGCGGTCGCGGTGTGCCCGTGGCGAAACGTGGGCGACCTCCCGAAGGGGAGGTGTATATTTTGAAGGCGGGGGAAACAGTGGAACGCGAGTTCCGCTTGGATCCGTTTTATGATTTTTCGGAGCCGGG
>DPAW01000302.1:2806-7651 GCA_003517285.1 Verrucomicrobiales bacterium | reverse complement strand
GCCCGCGGCTGGCCATTGCGGGAACTCACCCGCGAACGGCATACGCTGGAAGACATCTTCGTGCACATTACCCGGGAGGACGACGATTAATGACGGCCCTGCTGACTCTGACTCGACGCGAATTGGCCGGCCATTTCTTTTCCCTGCGCGGTTATGTAATCATGGCCGGGGTGCAACTGCTGCTTGGAGCCAGCCTGCTCACGGTGGTGTATTTGCTTAACGGGCTGGCGTATGATCTGCCGTTTACGGAAAAATTTCCGCAGACCGAGTTCTTCTGGCTGGTGTTGTTGATGGTGGCGCCGGTGATCACCATGCGCACCTTTGCCCACGAAAAAGCGAGTGGCACTTTTGAAACGCTCATGACCACGCCGATCAGCGATATCCAAGTGGTGCTGGCGAAGTTCATTGGCTCGTATGTTTTTTTTCTAATCGCGTTCCTGCCCACGGTGATCTACCCGTTTCTTCTGGAGCATTACGCGCATGAAGCGTTAAAGGTGGATTCGGGCGCGGTTTGGAGCCTAGCCTTGGGGATCGGATTATACGGCGCCTTTTTTATGGCGCTGGGCTGCTTCGCCTCGTCCTTGACGCGCAGCCAAATTGTAGCCGCCGTGCTCACCTTCGCCGTGGGAACGGGCTTGTTCATCTTGGGGTACCTAGCGGACCTGCGACCCACGGAGGTGCAGTGGTGGCATCATCTGGTGCAGCACATTTCCATGCTTCGGCACATGCAGGATTTCTCAACAGGCATTGTCGATAGCCGGCACGTGATGTTTTACGTGTCGCTGACGGTGGTGTTTCTATTTTTCACCCTAAAATCCGTGGAGAGCCGGCGATGGAAATGAATCAACCCACAACAGGCTTTTCGGCGCGCCTCCGCTGGAGCGGCTGGATCAATCTGCTAGCAGCCTCGCTGGCGGTGATCACGCTGGGGGTGGCGTTGAACTACTATGCGCACCGGCATTATCAAAGGCATACTTGGGCGCAGAATCTCGAGCATGAACTTTCGCCACGCACCGAGCAGTTGCTGGGCGACATGACCAACGAGGTGGAGATCACCGTCTTCTTTGATCGCACCGAGTCGACCTTCCGGCTGGTGGACGAGCTGCTCAAGCAATACGTCCATCGCAACCCGCGCCTCAAGGTGACGCATGTGGATCCCCTACAGCAACCTCGTGAAGCCCGCCGGGTGCAGGCGCGTTTTCGGTTGAGCGAGCAGCAGCACAACGTCGTAGTGTTTGCCTCCAATGACAAACACAAGGTCGTCTCCAGCGCGCAACTATCCCACCTCACGCCCCGCCAGGCATCAACCAGCGAACTCCAATCGGCCGGCCAGGAAAATGCCAACCAAGGCGGCGGCTTTGTGATGGAACGGACGGCGTTTCTGGGTGAACGCCATTTCACCTCGGCCCTGCTTGCAGTCTCTGGAAACGAGCAACCGCTCGCCTATTGCCTCACCGGCCATGGCGAACACAGTATAACCAACCTCACCAGCATGGGCTACGGGGAGTTTGGCCAGTTGCTAGGGGAAATGAATTTACAGGTGCGCAATCTTGAGCTGCAGAAACAACCGACCATTCCCGCCGATTGCCAGTTGCTCATTATCCCCGGCCCGAAATCCGAACTCACCCTAGAGGAACAGCGCCGGCTCAATCAATATCTCGATCGCGGCGGAAGGCTGATGGTGTTGCTCAACCATCGTTCCGATGGCGGGCTCACCGATCTGCTGCGCTTTTGGGGCCTGACCGTCGGGCACAATACCGTGCTGGATCAGGACAACACTCTCGGCGACGGCTCCATCACGCTGCGGCAATACGTGCATCATCCCGTAGTGCAAACTCTGCATCGCGAGCAATTGCCCGTGCGTCTGCTCCTGCCCCGCACCATCAGCCCCTTACCCGGCACCGATCCGCTGGCCACCAAGCAGAAGATGTATCCGTTAATCCAGACCGGCCCTCAAGGCAAAGCCTACCAGCATTTCCTGCAGAGCAACGCCGGCACACAACCCACACTCGAACATCAGGGCTCCCTGCCTGTGGCCGCAGCGGTGGAGCGCGATACGTTGGAAGGCGTCAATACGGATCATCTTGCGCGGATGGTGGTCATTGGCGATTCGCTGTTTCTCAGCAATCAAATGATCGACAAGGAAGGTAACCGTGAGCTGGCTTGGCACACGGTCAACTGGCTGCTCGACCGGTCGCATTTGTTGCAGACCATCGGACCGCAGCCGATCCAAACGTATCGGTTTGAATTTAAGGCAAATGAATTTCGAAACCTCGCCGTCATCCTGGTGGGGTTGATGCCACTCAGCACGTTGATACTGGGAATTTTGGTTTGGCTCAGGCGACGCACTTAAAATGATCCGAAAAGATACAGCTTGGTTGATGGCTATCGCGGTTTTTGCCGTAGGCTACCTGTTGCTGTTCGAGCGGGAGCACACCGAAGAAGCACCGACCGTACCCAAGCTGCTAACGACGTTTAATCCGAGCAAAATCCAAGCCATTGAGATCACCTACAACGGCACCAACACGATCCGTGCCGCACAATCCGGCGAACAATGGCACCTCGAGCGTCCACTGCCCTATCCCGCCATGCCCGAGGGCCCTAACAAATTGATCAGCCAACTCCGGACCCTGACCCCGTTGAACTACCGTGAAACCATGGGCTCACCGGAGGAGTTTGGCTTTGCCCCGCCCCGTGTCGCCATTCGGTTGGAACAGCCGGATCAAGACATCGAACTCCAACTGGGAGACTTCACCCCGCTTGAAGACAAGCTCTATGCGCGCACGCCCGGCCGACCCGGCGTATTTACGGTGAGCCGGCAGTTGCTCAATTTCCTGCCATTCACAGCCAACTATTGGCGCGATCAACATCTACTGCACCTGAGCCGGGCCAATCAGTTGGAGGTGGATCACATTCAAATTAAATCCGGACCGCGCCAACTCACCCTCCAGCAATCCACCAACGAAATCTGGCACATCAGCCAGCCGCAACCCACCAAGCGCGCCAATCAAACGCTCATCACAAAAACGCTCATCAATCTCTGGAATTGGAATGTCGTGGATTTCGTAAGCGACGATCCAAAGGTAGATCTTCAGCCGTATGGCCTGCAATCGCCGGAAGCCGAACTCATCCTCAGCCGGGGCACCAACCGGCTGGCGGCCGTGCAGTTCGGCCACAGCCCCACCAACCAACCCGGCATGGTGTACGCCCGCCTGCTGCAACACACCAACGTAGTGATCATCCCCAAGCCATGGCTCACCAATTTACGCGCGCCGGTTTGGGATTACAGCGACCATCATTTGATGGATTCCTTTGATCCGGGTGCCGAATCCCTTCAGCGCATCAATATCAGCGCCGGCGACAGCTTCAGCCTTGAACAATCCACCAACGGGATGTGGCAGATCAGTTCGCCATCAAAACTCCCCGCAGATGAGGAACTGGTGTTTGCTCTGCTAGGGCGCTTGCGAAACATGGAGGCGGTGTCGCGTGAACGTGAAGTGGTGGGGGATTTTTCCGCGTTCGGCCTAGCCCAACCGACCGCCCAATACACGTTGCTGCAACGCGGCGGCACCAATGCCATTCTCGGGCAAATCTCATTTGGCGCGCCCGCCGGAGAAACCAGTGAGGAACTCTTTGCCCGGCGTTTTGATGAGGATTCCGTGTACCGCGTTCGGGCCGTGGAACGTCAATTGTTACCGGCCTATTCCTATCAACTCCGCCAACGGCGCTTCTGGGATTTTCCCGCCAAAGCCGTTACCAAGATCACCCTCACTCAGGGCGAGCAGTCACTGGAATTGTTGCGCAATCAAGATGGGGAATGGACTCGGACAGGCCAGTCGCTGACGGATGATCAGCGGGAAAAAATCCCCACCGCACTGGGTGCCTTGGGCCGGTTGCAAGCCGCCCGCTGGACAGCCCGCGGCGCAGACAAGCTGGCCACCTACGAGATCATCCAGCGGAAAAAAAGCGTTACTCTGGAACTCCAACACAACGGCCAAACTTTGACGCGCAAAATTCAATTCGGCAAACAATCGGAACTCTTTAACTACTTTGCCTTCGCCACCGATCCCTTGGAGCAGGAAGCGGTGGTATTTGAATGTCCGCTGAACACCTACAACGCCTGCGAAATCATCCTGTTCCCGCTGCTCACTCCCGCCCTGCAAAATTCCGGCACGGATCAATAGTTCTGAGAAAATGAAACGTACTCAGTCGTCCGGCAGAAAATCCCTGCTTAGCCGCGGTGGCGCTTGGCCTTGAGCTGGGCTTCGGAGTAAAGGATGGCTTGGGCTAGAGCCTTGGCTTCGTCCTCGGAAATGTCGCTGCCTTCCTCGAGCCGTTGCTGGGCCTTGGCTTTGGCTTCCTCGGCGGCGGCCTCGTCGATGTCGGCACTGTCTGCAGCGTTATCGGTGAGGATGGCCACGTGGTCGCCGGTGATTTCCACGAACCCGTGTCCTACGGCAAGGATGGATTCCTCGCCGCCTTTGTGGGCAATCAGTTCGCCGGCCTTCACCAGTGCCATCAAGGGCGCGTGGTTCGGGTAAATGCCAAGCTCCCCCTCGGCACCGGGCAGGCGCACGGAGTCCACTTCCTCGGAGTACACTTTCGCCTCTGGGGTCACGATCTCAAGCTTGAGGGTGCTGGCCATAATCGTCGAAATTCAGCTTAGCCTTCGATGTCCTCGATGCCGCCCTTCATGTAGAAGTTGGCCTCGGGCACTTCATCGTGTTGACCGTCCAGAATCTCGGCAAACGCTTTCACCGTGTCGGCCACATCCACCTGTTTGCCTTTCGCGCCGGTAAACACTTCGGCCACCGAGAAGGGCTGCGAAAGGAAGCGCTGAATCTT
>DPAW01000302.1:0-2466 GCA_003517285.1 Verrucomicrobiales bacterium | reverse complement strand
CGCGCGCGGAACACGGTCTGTTTGTCGTCCGGCGAAAGCTCGTCCATACCGAGAATCGCAATAATATCCTGCAGCTCCTTGTAGCGTTGCAGTACGGCCTGCACGCCGCGGGCCACACGGTAGTGTTCTTCGCCCACGATCTCCGGCGTCAGCGCCAGAGAGGTGGAGGCCAGCGGATCCACCGCGGGGTAAATGCCCAGCTCGGCGATGGAACGCTCCAACACGATGGTGGCATCCAAGTGCGCAAAGGTGGTGGCCGGGGCGGGGTCGGTCAAATCGTCCGCCGGCACGTATACCGCCTGGAAGGAGGTGATGGAACCCTTGGTGGTGGAGGTAATTCGCTCCTGCAGATCGCCCATTTCCGCAGCCAGTGTGGGCTGATAACCCACCGCCGACGGCGTACGGCCGAGCAACGCGCTCACCTCGGAACCGGCCTGGGAAAAACGGAAGACGTTGTCCACGAAGAGCAGCACGTCTTGACCCTTTTCATCCCGGAAATATTCGGTCACCGCCAGTGCCGACAACGCCACCCGCATACGGGCTCCGGGCGGCTCGTTCATCTGACCGTACACCAGCCCGATTCGAGACCCTTCGGTGAGTATCGGCAGGCCCTTGTCGTTGTACTTGGTGTGACCGTTTTCGTCCTTCTCGGTCTTGATCACATCGGCCTCGATCATCTCATTGTAGAGATCGTTGCCTTCACGGGTCCGCTCGCCCACTCCCGCGAACATCGAGATCCCGCCGTGCAGTTTCGCGATGTTGTTGATCAGCTCCATGATCACCACAGTCTTGCCCACGCCCGCGCCACCAAACGCGCCCACTTTGCCGCCCTTCAGGAACGGGCAGATGAGATCGATTACCTTGATGCCGGTGCTGAGCACCTGAGGGGTGGTGGATTGGTCCTTCAGCTCCGGAGCCAAGCGATGAATGGGGTTGTAAATGTCGTTGCCGTCGGCGTCTTTGTCCGGCTGCACGGGGCCTTGTTCGTCCACGGCATCGCCAGTCACGTTAAACACGCGGCCCATCACGCCTTCACCCACGGGCATACTAATCGGCTTGCCGTTGTCGGTGATATCCATGCCGCGCTTCAAACCCTCAGTGGCGCTCATGGCCACGGCGCGCACCCAGTTGTCGCCCAGATGCTGCTGCACCTCGAGCGTCAGCTTTGCGGTTTCACCATCCAACTCGTACTCCACGGTGAGTGCGTTGTAGATGGCGGGCAACTGCTCGGTGAACTCCG
The DNA here is from genome assembly GCA_003517285.1 of Verrucomicrobiales bacterium. Taxonomy (GTDB): domain Bacteria; phylum Verrucomicrobiota; class Verrucomicrobiia; order Limisphaerales; family UBA1100; genus UBA1100. Next base: position 1,226 of record DPAW01000302.1, on the reverse strand, counting down.
CGTCCACCACGGGGCCAATGATCTGTACAATCTTGCCTTTGTTCATGGTCGTAAAATCGTCGTCTAAAAAATCGTTGTTATCGGTTAATTGCCTAGGGCCATCTGGGCGGAGGTGATCTCCAACAGCTCGTTGGTAATCGCCGCCTGGCGCAGTTTGTTGTATTCGAGGGTCAGATCCTTGATCAGTTGGTTGGCGTTATCCGTGGCGTTCTTCATCGCCACCATGCGCGCGCTGTGTTCACTCGCGCGGCTTTCCAACAGAATCTGGTGCACCTTGAAATTAATATAGTGCGGCAGCAATTGCCCCAGCACGTCGCCCGCGTTGGGCTCAAACTCAAACTCAGTCGCCCCACCAGCCAAAGCCGCGGAAGTTTCCTCGCCCTCCACACCGGCCTGCACGCCTTCGATCTCGGCGATCGGCAGCAGCTGGTGCACTTCCGGGTTTTGCGTGATAGTATTCACGAAATTGGTGAAGGCAATGTCCACCTGATCCACCTCGCCGCTCTCAAACAAATCCACCGCCATTTTAGTAATCGCGCGCGCCTCAGCGAAGGCGGGTGGATCGCCGAAGGAAAATTCCGCGGCCAAATCCCAGCCGGATCGGATCGCATGTTGCGCGCCCTTGCGGCCGGCGGACACGATCTTTGTGTCGTCGGTTACAAATTCATCGCTCACCATGCGAAGCAGATTGGTGTTCAGCGCACCGCACAGGCCCTTGTCTGTTGTCACCAAAATCAGCGCCCGACGATCGCCGTCGCGCTGGACCATGTATGGATGCTCGAATTCGCCCGCATGCGTCACCACCTCAGACAACACCCGGTTCATCACCTCGGCATAAGGCCGACCGTTCAATGCGGCCTGTTGCGCCTTGGCCATTTTGGCCTGCGCTACCTTCTCCATCGCCTTGGTGATCTGGGCGGTGTTCTTGACGGACTTGATTCGCCGTCGAATGTCGCGGGGGCTGGGCATTTAAGTCTTACTTGTTCGCGGCCTTGTACTCGTCCAACGCGCCCTTGAGTTCCGCCTCAAGCGCGTCATCCAGTTTGCCGGAATCCGAAATCTTCTTGATGATCTCCGCCTTGCGATCAGTCATGTATTCGCCGATCGCCTCCTGCGTGGCTTTCAAGTCGTCCACATCCACATCGTCAAAGTATCCGTTCTGCACGGCCCATAGCGTCACCACCTGCATCGGCACGCTCACCGGCTTGAACTGCGGTTGCTTGAAC
>DPAW01000235.1 GCA_003517285.1 Verrucomicrobiales bacterium | reverse complement strand
AGCGTTGGGCTCTTGCGTGTGATCTTCTTCAACGTCCGCTGATCGGCTCCGGCCACCTTCAGGCTCAGCGCTTCGCCCTCAATCACCGCAGAAAATCCTTTTACCTCGGCAAAATTCGCCCCGCCCTTGGTGGCTTCGCCATCCAGCTGAACCTTGTCGGATTTATCCCATCCAGCCCCTGGCAAACCACCCTTGTGGATGACCGCGCGGAACTTGCCATCGCCCAGAGCGATGACCTGCACGCCCGCCTTGTCGCCGGCGTATTCGCCCTGCACCTTAAAGTCATGGCCGCCTTCCTTGGGATCAAGGATTCCTCCGGGGGCAGCCAGCGCCGGCAGAGCCGCCAATGTGAATGCAAATAAAATGAGTTTCTTCATGAATCAGTTAGGTTCAGGCGCGATGGTAGCAACCCGCCCAACCGGAGCAAGGCGAACCTCACCCGCGCCAAATAAAAAAACCGGTTGCACCAGAGGAGGCATCTGTTACATTCCGCGGCCTCCCCCAGGAAAAATGGCACGTTTAATCCATCGACTGATTCTGACGACCCTTGTGCTGGGCGGCTCCACGGCTGTCTGGGCCGAGCCGTTGAAGGCCGGCTCGGCGGCGCCGGCGGTGGTTTTGAAGGATCAGTCCAACAAGGCTTGGTCCTTGGCCGAGACTCTGAAGCGCCCCGAGGTGAAAGCGGTGTTGCTGTATTTTTACCCGAAGGATGACACGCCCGGCTGTACTAAACAGGCCTGTGGCTGGCGCGATCGTCGAGGCACGTTGCTGCATCAGGGTGTGGAGACGGTGGGGGTGAGTTTCGAGAATGCCTCGTCTCACCAGCGATTCATCAAGAAGCATTCGCTGAATTTCACGCTGCTCTCGGATCTGAACGGAAAAGTGGCCGAGGCTTATGGTGTGCGGGTGCCCAAGCGCAATCTTGCCCGAAGGGTGAGTTTCCTGATCGGCAGCGATGGCAAGATTCTCCACATCCTAGATCACCGCGATGCCAGCCGGCATTTGACGGAGATGACCGCAGCCATTGAGCGGCTGGTCAAGTAAGCGCGCGTTGCGCGGCCCGGGTCATTTCCACGATCAATTCCCGAAAGCCCTTTTTGGGTTCCCAATCCAACACGGCCCTCGCCTTGGAAGGGTCTCCCACCAGACAAGCCGGATCGGCCGACCGATTAAATTGTTGATCGCGTACAACGTGTTTTTCCCAATCCAACCCGACTGTTTCAAAGGCGATTTCCACCACCGCCTGAACAGTGTGCGCCTCGCCGGAGGCGAGGATGTAATCATCGGGCTGCTCGACTTGGAGTGATAACCACATGCCCCGAACAATATCCCGGGCATCGCTCCAATCCCGCCGCATGGAAGTATCACCCAAACGCAACTCCCGGCTTTGGCCGGCGGCAATAGCAGCTGCGCCCCGACAGATTTTTTGGGTGACAAAATTCTCTCCGCGCCGGGGCGATTCGTGGTTGTAGAGAAAACCATTCACAGCAAACAACCCCGCTTGCCGCGCCGCGCGCACACGCAAGGTTGCCTCCAGCTTAGAAGCGCCGTAAGGGTTCACGGGGTGAAACGGGGTGGTTTCCTTCTGAGGCGTTTCGGTGGTACCGCCAAACACATGGCAGGAGGATGCAAAAAAGAAACGTGCTTCAGGCACCTCGCGTTGCGAGGACCGCAACAGGTTTTCGGTCCCCTGCACATTGACGCGCCGGGTTTCTTGAACGGCCCCTTCGCTCTCGCCCACGTGCGATTGTGCCGCAAGATGGTAAATTTCATTGGGCTGCGCCTGTTGCACGGCCACCCGCACCTGCTCTGGATCGGTCACATCGCATTCGTCACGACGCCAACCGTACACCTCGTAGCCTTTGCCCTCGAGCAGCTCGCGGAGATACCAGCCATCCTGTCCGGTGACTCCCGTGATGAGGGCGCGCGGCTTCACCCGCCCTGCCCGACCAATTTGAGATCTTCATCCACCATCAGCTTCACCAGCCCTTCAAACGTGGTTCCAGGCTCCCAGCCCAGTTGTTCGCGGGCCTTGGCCGGATCGCCCAAGAGCAAATCCACCTCGGCGGGACGATGATAAGCTTCATCGGTTTGCACATACTCTTCCCAGTTCAAACCCACGTGACTAAAGGCCGCCACGCAAAAGTCCCGTACGCTATGCGTTTCGCCCGTGGCGATCACGTAATCATCCGGCTCATCCTGCTGTAGCATCCGCCACATGGCTTCCACATATTCCTTGGCGTAGCCCCAGTCACGCTTAGCATCTAGGTTTCCGAGGTACAGTTTGTCCTGCAACCCGGCCTTGATGCGGGCCACGGCGAGGGAAATTTTCCGGGTCACAAACGTCTCCCCGCGCCGGGGTGATTCGTGATTGAACAAAATGCCGCTGCACGCGTGCATGTTGTAGGATTCGCGGAAGTTCACCGTGATCCAGTGCGCATAAACCTTGGCGCAGCCGTACGGACTGCGCGGGTGAAAAGGCGTCAATTCAGTCTGGGGCGTTTCGCGCACCTTACCGAACATCTCACTGGAAGACGCCTGATAATAACGAGTCTTAACGCCCGCCGTCCGAATCGCCTCCAGTAACCGCACCGCGCCCACTGCGGTCACGTCCGTGGTATAATCTGGAATATCAAAGCTCACCTTCACATGGCTTTGCGCAGCGAGATTGTACACCTCATCAGGCTTGAGATCGCCAACCAACCGCGTAAGCCCGCCGCCATCGGTCAGGTCGCCATAATGCAACGTCAGCCGATCGTGCTCCACCAAATGCTGGATACGCTGGAGATTCTCCGTACTACTCCGTCGCACCAGCCCGTGAACGGAATACCCTTTTTCCAAAAGTAATTCGGCCAGATAAGAACCATCCTGTCCGGTTATCCCAGTGATCAATACCGTTTCCGCCATGCACGCAAGATGAAAAGAAGCCTTGTTCCACGCAAGCGAAATGGGTTCACGGCTTGCACTCGCCCACACTTGCCTCATACTCGGTCCATGCGCATCCTCCCCATTATTTGTGCCGTCTGGATGGCCGCCACTTGGATTGGCTGCCAAAACAAAGAAGAGGCCATCGAGACACCCGTCACGCCGCCAGCAGAGCCACCGGCAAACTCTGAAAAAACCAGAACTCAACAACCCAACGTGGATCCCAAGCACAAACACACCAATCGCTTGATCAAAGAGAAATCCCCCTACCTCCTTCAGCACGCGCATAACCCGGTGGACTGGTACCCGTGGGGCAAGGAAGCCTTCGAGGCCGCCAAGAAGGCCGACAAGCCAATCTTTCTCTCCATCGGTTATTCCACCTGCCATTGGTGCCACGTCATGGAGCGCGAAAGCTTCGAGGATGAGGAGGTGGGAGCCCTGCTCAACAAACATTTTATCTGCGTCAAACTTGACCGTGAAGAACGGCCGGACATCGACAAGATTTACATGACCTTCGTCCAGGCTACCACCGGTGGCGGTGGCTGGCCCATGAGCGTGTTCATGACGCCCGAACAAAAACCGTTTTTTGGCGGCACCTATTTTCGCAAGCCCGATTTCATGAACCTCTGCAAACGCGTGGATGAATTGTGGAACGAAAAGGAGATGCGGTCCAAGCTCGAAGGCGATGCCGAACGCATGGCCACGGAGCTCGCCAAAATCTCCGTCGGCACGCCCGATCCCAACGCCAAGCTGCATTCGGGCATGGTCACTAGCGCCATCGCGAGCATCAAAGACACCTACGACCCGCGTTTTGGCGGCTTTGGCCGCGCACCGAAGTTTCCCCGCCCCTCCGAACCTGTCCTCGTGCTCGCTCAAGCCGCTCGAGCTAAGGATCAAGACGGCATCAGCATGGTCACTCACACTTGTAATCAAATGGCCGACGGTGGCATCTACGATCAACTCGGTGGTGGCTTCGCCCGCTACTCCGTCGACGAACGCTGGCTAGTCCCGCATTTCGAGAAAATGCTCTACGACAACGCCCAGCTCATCCACCTCTACCTCGATGCCTACCTCGTCAGCGGCGAAAAGCGCCACGCCACCGTAGTGCGCGATGTGATGCGCTATCTGGCGCGTGATATGACCCACCCCGATGGCGGCTGGTATTCCGCCGAGGATGCCGATAGCGAAGGGCACGAAGGCAAATTCTATTGCTGGACCAAAACCGAGCTGAACGAAGTCCTCACCGCCGAGGAAGCCGCCGTCGTCATCCGCCATTACGGCATCACGGAGGAAGGCAACTTCGAGGACCACAGCCATCCCGAACCCCTCAAAAACCAAAACGTACTGAGCATCGTCGACCCCAAGTTAACCGACGCCGAGCAAACGCTCCTCGCAAGCGCGCGCAAGAAGATGGATGCGGTCCGCGCCAAGCGCGTGCGCCCGCATTTGGATGATAAAGTCCTCTCCAGTTGGAACGGCCTCATGCTGGGCGCCGTCGCCCGTGCCGCTACCGTGCTCGATGAAAAGGAATACCTTCAGGCCGCCAAGGCCAACTATGCCTTCACCCAAAAACATTTTTGGGATGCCGAATCCAAAACTATGTACCATCGCTGGCGCGACGGCGAACGCGACAGTGTGCAACTTCTCGATGCCTACGCCTTCCAGATCGACGGTACACTGCACTTATACGAAGCCACCCTGCAGGCCAAGTATCTGGAACAAGCCATTGCTCTGGCCGACCGCATGATCGAACTCTTTTACGATCAGGAGAACGGTGGATTCTGGCAGGGCACCGGCAACACCGGCCTGATCATGCGCGTCAAGGAAGACTACGATGGAGCCATGCCTTCGGCCAATTCCGTAGCCTCATTGGCGCTGCTCAAACTCCACAAGATCACCGAGCGCAAACAATACCGCACCTGCGCCGAGAGAACGCTCAAACTGTTTGCCGATCGCATGGAAAAAGCCGGCGGCGCCGTGCCGTATCTGTTGCAGGCCTTAGATTTTTACCTACACGAACCTTACCGGGTGGTGGTCGCCGGCAACCCGGAGGATCCCGCCTTCCAAAAAGCCCTGCATGAAGTACACAAACAATACCAACCCAACCGAGTGCTGATCGGCAACCACGGTCCCGTGGAGCCGTTTGCCAAAAAGCAAACGCCCGAGGAAAACGGCTCGCCACTGGTCTACGTCTGCTCTGGAGCCGCCTGCCAAATCCCCACCCTAGATCCCAAGGAGTTCCAAGCCCACCTTCAGCCCGCACCGCCTCGCACGCAGGATGTTAGCAAGGAATAGCGGCAAGATGCGCCCCCCCCGGGCTAAATCGAATTGTTCGGAAAGCCGCTTCGTGCTAAATTGGCTTGGGAGAAAAAGTCATGGACAAGAAACTGCAAACCACCATCGCCGCCGTGCTGACCGTGTTACTCGTTGGCGGCGGTATTTTCTTTGGGATTACACAGGCCAAAAAAGGGGCCAAGTGCCCTTTCTGCGGTAAATATTTTCCGCACGGGGAAATCATGGGGCACAAATTGCGCTGCCCGGAAAACGATACCGATCTTACCCCTCGCAGTGGAACAGAAGCCCCCAGCTAAAGCGCGTTAAATATAATACATCTCCTCGTCGCGATTACGCGCCTCGAGAAGTTGATCAAAGGTGATGTTATCCGCCGCAGCATTCACGGAAGAACGCACCTCGCCCCAAGCCTGCTGCAGCACTTCAGCACATTGGTCGTCCTCCAAGGCCGGCGAATCCAGTACCGCACCATCCACGGCTCGCCACACGCTGCCCAGTGAAATATCCGCCGGCCCCTTTGCCAGCCGATAGCCGCCCTGTTTGCCGCGCACGCTGGCGACGATTCCGGCGCTCTTGAGGTCGATCAGTATTTGCACGAGAAAATTGGCGGAGGTGCCGACCACCGTGGCTAGTTCCTCCACTTTACGCGCCGGACCGTCAACCGGATGCCCCGCCAGCTCCAGCACCGCCCGCGCTGCGTAATCGGTTTTTACCGAAAGTTTCACTGCCCGGAACATAGACCTACCACCTCGCGTGGCCAACGGAATTCTTTGCCATGACCCATGCGGCACGTATAAACAACCCCGTGAGCGGCACGTTGCGCGTCCATGAAATTTATCTGAGCCTGCAGGGGGAAAGTACCTTTGCCGGGTTGCCGTGCGTGTTCATTCGGCTCACCGGCTGTGATCTGCGCTGCTCGTATTGCGACACGGCGTACGCATTTACCGGCGGTGAAACGCTCACGCTCGATTCGATTCTAGAGAAAACCTCGGCGCTGGCCGAGGGCTATCCCGAGCCGCCGTTAGTTGAACTAACCGGCGGCGAACCGCTTCTGCAAAAGGAAACCCCCGCTCTGCTTGCCGCCCTAGCAGATCGCGGGTTTACCGTGTTACTGGAAACCAGCGGCGCGCATGATATCAGCGGCGTGGATGCGCGCGTCCATCGTATTGTAGACCTCAAGTGCCCCAGCAGCGGCGAGAGCGAACGCAACCTACCGGCCAACCTCCATCACCTACGTGCCTCGGACGAGGTGAAATGCGTGATCGGCACGCGCGAGGATTATGACTGGGCAAAGACGCAACTCCGCCAGCTCTTCGGTAAATGCGAAGTGCTATTCTCGTGGGTCAACCCATTGGAGGTCAATCAGCAAAGCGACGTGCTCAAGTCTGTTCCCGTCGATCATACTCCCCTTACCCGCCGCGAACTGGTCGAGACCATCACTGCCGATCGCCTTCCCGTCCGGTTCCAACTCCAACAACACAAACATATTTGGCCGGCCGATCAAAAGGGCGTTTGATGAACCCGCACCTCAAGCTCCTCAGCACGTACGAAAGCCGCAACGTAACACACTTGGCGGAAGACAGCGCATGGCCGATTGTCTGGGAGCGTGCCAAGGGCGTGCATGTGTGGGATACGGACGGCAAAAAATATCTCGACCTGACGGGCGCCTTCGCGGTCGCCGCCACTGGCCATGCGAATCCGCGCGTCACCCAAGCCGCCCAAGCACAGTTCGCCAAACTACCGCACGCGATGGGCGATGTACATCCGCATCCGCTAAAGGGTGAACTGGCCCGCGCGCTCTCCAAGCTCACCTTCGAGCGCTGGGCCAAACGGGAGTTTCAACAGGTGCAAAATCACTGCCTACCGCACGAGATGCCACCGCGCCATGCGAAAACCATTTTTTGCAACTCCGGTTTTGAAGCCGTGGAGGCCGCACTGAAGACCGCCCTGCTCGCCACCGATAAACGGGGCGTGATCGCCTTTGAAGGTGCCTACCACGGCCTTGGGTACGGCGCGTTAACCACCACGCATCGCGGGATGTTCCATAAACCTTTCCGCAAACAGCTCGGCAAGTTTAGTCGCTTCGCGCAGTTCCCCGAGACCGAAGCCGCCTGCGCCGAGACCCTCGCACATCTGGAAAAGCTATTTCAAAAGCATTCCATCGGCGCCGTGCTCATGGAACCCATTCAGGGCCGAGCCGGTTTGCGGGTGCCGCCGCTACGGTTTTTGG
>DPAW01000192.1 GCA_003517285.1 Verrucomicrobiales bacterium | reverse complement strand
TCCCGGCCATTGGCAAATTTTACACGGATTTTGGTGGCACGTCGCACCACGTGATCGTTGGTGATGATGTATCCATCCTGATGAATCACTACACCAGATCCCAGACTGCGGCGCACATCCTGCCGCGGTTGCCGATAATAGGGATTCCAGAAATCCGAGAACAATTCGGCAAACGGGTCGCGCACTTCCTGAACAGTTTCCGTTCGGATATTCACCACTGAAGGCAGCGCCTTGGTAACAGCCTTAACCACCGGGGTTTGCCGGACATCATCCGCGCCGATGAGGGAAGGGGGCACTAGTAATCCCGTCACCAGCGCCAGCCCCGTGACGGCGTTCCTGAAATGGAGAGTATTCAAAAATCCCATACCAAACTGTGTGGGGTCTACTTTGGCAAAAAAACTGTGCTCAGGCAACGGCAAGACCCAAGTATGACAGGCACGTTTTATTCACAGCGGTGCTTTGCCGGTCTTATTACCTACGTGCGGAATGTTGGCTCCGGTAAACCATAGGGAGTTGCTTGGCCCGTGCCGCTCCTATTCACGACCACCTAAGGCATTGTGATAATTAATCAATCCCTCCGCGTGCTCGATGTAGCCGGTACACCAATCCTCGGATTGTTTGCCGTGGGCCAAAACGGATTGGGCGGACAAATCCTTTGGGGACATGGACGCACATCGACTGGGCTCTCCATTAGTGGACATCTGGTGGGAAAAACTTTGGCCGGAATAAAATCGACAGCATGAGGTTGAACAGTATTTTCGACGAGCTGACTGAGTCAGTTTAATCATCGCTATTATGCTTCATCCTTTTTTTGCGCAAGCCGCTGAATCCATGTCCTACTGGCCGCTGGGAATTTTGTTGATCAGCGTGGCATTCATTCTGGTTTCTATTATCAAGCTCAAGCTGCATCCATTTTTGGCGCTCACTTTTGCCGCAATTTTAACGGGGCTTCTCACTGGTGATCTGCCAGGGATGACTCATGAAAATGTGGGCCTCTTTAAAGATCGCGTTGAGTTAAAGGAAACTCCGGACGATACCGGGAATGACTTGTTGCTGGCGGTGAAATGGTCATTCCTTGGGTTTGGAAACACCGCGGGTGGGATTGGTTTTATAGTCGCTTTGGCCGCCATTATTGGCGTGTGTATGCTGGGTAGCGGTGCGGCGGACCGGGTGGTACGCTGGTTACTTAGCGTGTTTGGGGAGGATCGTGCAGGGATTGTTTTATTACTCAGTGGGTTTCTCCTCTCGATTCCGGTGTTCTTTGATACCGTTTTCTTTCTACTGATTCCCTTGGCCAGAGCCTTGAGCTTGCGAACGGGAAAGAGCTATACACTCTTTGTGATGGCGATGGCCGGGGCCGGGGCCATTACACACTCAATGGTTCCCCCTACACCGGGGCCATTGATGATTGCCGATGGCCTGAAATTGGACTTGGGCGTGGCAATGATGGCCGGTTTGGCGGCAAGTACTTTGCCAGCTTGGTTAGTGTTGTATCTAGCGAGGAAGTTCGATGAAAAATACGATCTGCCAATGCGCGAAGCATCGGGAGCTTCCACCAGTGAGTTAAAAACAATCGTTGAGAAAAAGGATTCCGAATTACCGAATTTGTTTATGGCGGCACTCCCGGTGGCAATGCCCGTTGTGCTGATTTCGTTGGTTTCGATTTTGAAACTGGTGGCTAAGGATACAGTTTCCGGTCAGGAATGGTTCAAGTACCTTGAGTTCTTTGGGTCGCCAAACATCGCCATGCTGTTGGCTGCAATTGCAGCTGTTTACACACTGGCTGCTCAGTTGATTAAAGATAGCAAGGTCTCTGATGACGGGCTCATGAGCACAGTGAGCAAAGCCATGGAAGATCCATTGCAGACGGCTGGTGTGATTATTCTCATCACGGGCGCGGGGGGAGCGTTCGGAGGAATGATCCGAATGGCGGGTGTCGGAGAAACTATCGAGGGTTTGGCCACCAGTTATAACATCTCACTGATTCTTTTGGCATGGGGAGCAACGGCTGTCGTTCGAATCGCTCAAGGTTCGGCGACGGTGGCGATGATTACCGGAGTGGGGTTAATGAGTTCGGTAATCGGAGACGGGTCCAGTTTACCGTATCATAGCTTCTATATCTTTTTGGCTATTGGCTTTGGGTCGATCACACTCTCATGGATGAACGACAGCGGATTTTGGGTTGTACAAAGGTTGAGCGGGTTTACAGAGAAAGAAACACTCAAAACTTGGAGCGTGATGTTGACGGCCATTAGCCTCCTGGGACTAATTCAAATTATGATTTTCTCCACTCTGTTCCCGATGAAACCAGGAGCGGCGGCGGCGAAACCGGAGAAGACGGCGATGGTTAGTTCAGTTGAAGGGTGGGCTTCGCCGGAAAATCATCCACCTCTGCTTCCTCAGCAAAAATCACGGTAACGGTCCGGAATCGGTCTTCGCGCCAGTGATCTTCCTTCATGAGCCATTGGCGGACGAACTCCGCCACGGTCTTGCGGGCGTGTTCACGGACGAGGTTCAAGTGGGAATCGGATGAGGCGTGTGAGGTCAGGCGAGGCGTGATGGATTGCATGAGTCCGTCCATTTGTTCATCGGCATTGAATCGAGCCCAGCCGTTCTCTGAGCGTTTTTCAATTTTATCGGTGTGAATGGCTACGGGAGTGGTGGGTAAAAGCATAGGGGCAATGACGATGCATTGTTGATCGCGCACTTCGATTTTCCATTCAGCCGATAGATCAATGTGATAGCGGAAAGTTGCGGGCACCTTGATCTCAGTGACGGTGGTGCCTAGGTTGATTTTATTCCACAGAATGGTGCGAGTGTTGGAGCGCTTGAAGACCTTGGTGTTTTCCAGTGTGGCAACTTCCAAGCGGCCTTCGCCGGCATCGCTAACTTCGGGCAGGGATTCGATAAAAGTTTCAGTAATTTTTGCCTGCTGGAAATTTTCGGCAATGGTTACAGCCGCTTCGCCGATCTCGGCAATGGTTTCGCGGGTTTCACGAATGGTGCCAGCAGCGGCGTCTTTGGCGGTTTTAAGGGAAACGATGTAGGCTACGAGCACCATCATGGCGAGGACGACCACCACGATGGGCCAGCGCCAGGCGGCTGCGGAGACGGGAGTGGATTGCGACTGCGGTTCGGGCTTGGGGTTTTCCGATTCCATGTAATAACCATATCAAGCTTTGCGAACTTTGGCGAGATTTGTGTAACGGGATTAATGCGTTCACGTCTTTATAGATATGATCACGGGCAGGAGTTTTTCCGTCCGGAAACGTCTGCGGGCGTTTACTCTCACGGAGTTATTGGTGGCCATTGCCTTGGTGGGCATTTTGTTTTCCATGATGGCACCAGTGTTGGCCCGAGCCAAAGGTAAGGCTTTTGAGGTTTATAGTCTCAATAATCTCCGCAACATATCGGTGGCTCAGCAGCTTTTTGCCTTAGACCATGATGACCGATTAGTGCCCCACGCAATTTTACGACCGCCGGCACAGGGCGCCGTGATTCCTAACGCGCACCTCACCTTATGGCCGGATTTATTGGAGAGCTACGTGGGGGATCGTCGAGTCTACCAAAGCCCTTGTATGAAGTGTGATCCGGACCGTGGGATTGGATATGGCATGAATCTTTCAGTGGCTGGAGCGTTTGCTGTGGAAACAGAGTCGGATGGAGCGCATTCAACTGAAATAAGAAACCCGGCTCAAACCATTCTGTTTGCGGATGCGGCATTTGTAACCCGCGATACGATGTATCGGCCCGCGAATGAGTGGGAGGAAGATGTCAGCCGTCCGATGGGCACTTGGACGATTCGGACGCCGCCGGACCCATTATGGAACCTGGCACCCACACGGGTAATGCCGCGAAATGGTGGTCGTGCTAATGTGGCTTTTGTGGATGGCCATGTGGAATCGCTTACGATTCCGCAGTTGGGTTTTGATAAGCCGGTGGGGCATCCGTTGAACTGGTGGGATCGATATTAATCGGTCCAGCGGCGGCCGAAGATGATTTCGGTGCCGTCGGGCCATTGTTCCTGCGGCTCAAATGCGGCGATAGCATGGGCGCGATCCAATCTATATCGTAGGGTCTCCACCGGCTTGCTGGTGGCGTAAAGGATTTCGTAGCGCACCTCTGGCCCCGCCTCCACGCAGCCGACAAAGAACCGGCCGGCATCGGCCGGACTGAGGTAGACATCCTGATAAATGGTTTCGTCGGCAATCTCGCGCACCTGCCCTTCATCACGGGGGCACCAGCCCAGTCGAGCGATGATGACACTCATGCCGTACGTGACTGAGTAACTGTGCCCGATGCTTTCCAAAAACATCTTGGTGGCTGCGTACCAGCCTTTGGGTGAGACGGGCACGGTTTCATCGAGCGGCCAGGGGCCTTCGAAATTGCGAAACCAATTCACCTGACCGCTGCTGGGTAGCACGAGCCGTTGCACGCCGGCTTCGCGTGCGATTTCCAGAGTGTGATACAGTCCCGTGATGTTTGGCGGAAATAGATTGTTCACCGGATCCTCCACGTCATCGGGCGTGGCGGCCAAATGCACGAGCGCCTCGACGCCGCCCAGCGCGGCCTTGAGCGCCTCAAGATCACTGAGATCGGCCACGGTTGCTTCCGGCAATCCGGGCGAGGGCGCGCGGTCGAAGCCCCGTACGGAATGGCCACGCTCCAGTAATCCCTGCACCGCTGCCTGTCCCACGCGTCCGGCTGAGCCGGTGACCAAAACTGTTTTTGGATCGCTCATGCGCGGA
>DPAW01000068.1:5073-5439 GCA_003517285.1 Verrucomicrobiales bacterium | reverse complement strand
GATTGGCCGATGGAGAGCTAGATTTCAGGGTGAACTAGTAAATTCCTCCAACTTTAACACTAAGACTCATTTACTCTTTTTATCTCGCTTCGCAATTTGTTTGCGGAGCTTGGGCCAGTAATCCTCTCCGACCATATAGCCGATGCAATTCTTGGATCCGCAATAACAAGGATTGTCAAAGGCATCCTCGAGATCATAGTTGTAGTTGTACAAGATCTCTTCGCCCTTTTTGATGTTGCGAGTTGCGATAATCCACACTCGATCATCCTCCACATCACTCTCGGCATTCACTTCACAGCCATGATTGATAAATCGCGCAGGGTTCCACGGTACTTCGCCATCGATATCAAAATGCTTGTTAATGGT
>DPAW01000068.1:0-4645 GCA_003517285.1 Verrucomicrobiales bacterium | reverse complement strand
GGCGAAAGCACCGTAATTGTGGATACTGGATTGTTTGAATTCCAGATACTTGTTTTCCACCTGCGTCTCAACGGGCATGCGCGGCATTCAAAGGGCGGCAGCGGTCAACGGTCAAGTGACAGTTGTTCGACTTTTTTGTTTGGCAACGCAGTCCGAACGGTTTGCAATAGCGCATGCGTTTGTTAATTCTATTACTATTCCCGTTTGGTCTCCTGGCTGCTCCCCCCAATATTGTGTTGATTGTTTCCGATGATCAGGGCTACCGCGATCTCGGCTGTTTCGGGTCCAAGGAAATCCTCACACCTCAGCTCGACCGTCTGGCCAAGGAAGGCATGAAGCTCACGCAATTTTATGTCACATGGCCGGCCTGCACGCCATCACGCGGCTCGCTTCTCACCGGACGTTACCCACAGCGCAACGGTATTTACGACATGATCCGTAACGAGGCGCCCGACTACGGTTACCAATACAAACCCGGCGAATACGAGGCCACTTTCGAGCGCATCGGCGGCATGGACACGCGCGAGGTGCTGTTGCCGGCCATGCTGAAAAAGGCCGGCTACGTGAGCGGTATTTTTGGCAAATGGGATCTCGGCGTGCACAAACGTTTCCTGCCGTTGGCGCGCGGGTTTGATGACTTTTATGGATTCGTGAACACCGGCATCGACTACTACACCCACGAACGCTACGGCGTGCCCTCGATGTACCGCAACAACTCGCCCACGATCGCCGACAAGGGCACCTACTGCACAGACCTTTTCGAGCGCGAGGCAGTGCGTTTCCTCAAGGCGAACCATCGAAAACCGTTCTTCCTCTACCTGCCCTTCAATGCCCCGCACGGCGCCAGCAATCTTGATCCCGCCATCCGCACCGGCGCGCAGGCCCCGGAGAAGTTCAAAAAGCTCTACCCCAAACTGCAGGCCCAGGTCGGCACCGAGCAACGTAAGCGCAGTCGTTATGGCGACAAACTTTTTACCGTACCTAACCGCGCCGCGCGACGGTTGGAATTCGTCGGGTCCGTCACTGCCATGGACGCCGCCATCGGGCGTGTGCTGGGTTTGCTCGACCAATACAACATCGCCGACAACACCCTCGTCATTTTCTTCAGCGACAACGGCGGCGGCGGAGCCTCCGACAACACCCCCTTACGCGGCGGCAAAGGCCAAATGTTCGAGGGCGGCCTGCGCGTGCCCTGCATCATCCGCTGGCCCGGCCGCGTGCCCGCCGGCAAAACCAGTGACGCCTTCCTCACCACATTGGAAATTCTCCCCACCCTGCTTCAGGCCAGCGACGTGAAGCCGCCGCAGGATATTATCTTCGACGGCTTTGACATGTTACCCGTCCTGCAGGGTAAGGCACCTTCCAACCGGAACGCCATGTTCTGGCAGCGCCGGAATGATGTAGGGGCGCGGGTAGGCGACTGGAAATGGGTGGACAGCAGCCGAGGCAGCGGCCTGTTCAATTTGAAAACCGATGTAGGCGAAAAACAGGATTTATCCGCAACCCACACGGGAAAATTGGTAGAACTCAAACAACACTTCGCCCACTGGAAAAAACAAATGGACGCCGCCGAACCCCGCGGCCCGTTTCGGGATTTTTAGCCATCACTTACGGGCAATCACCCCGATCACCTTAGCCGAAGCGGCATTAGTCAAGAGGCACGCAGCTTTAAAATTCCACGTCACGTTGGGCCCCAACTGATTTGTATAATCCAGCGTCTCACCGAGCAGCGCACCTTGCCCGTCGTACAACTCGATCTTCAGTTCCACCTGCTGATAATTCGCGCTCGAAACATTCTCCACCGAACCCGTTACATAAAACGTCCCATTCGTATTGCCCAGCTGGGAAATTGTCGTAGCAGAATGATTGATCTGAAAATCCTCGGAAGTATCCCGACGCGGGGCTGTATCAAATTGAAACCGCGTGTATTGTCGCACTTTTTTAGCCAGCATTGGATCGAAGATTTCCAGCGCCATGGGCAGGAGAAAATAAACAAACCCCAAAACCACCATGACGATCAAGGGCACCACCGCCCATTTGGGCAAAGGCAAAGAAAGGCCACCGCCTTCGCCCTTGTCCTCACTAGAATCTTTAGCTGGAGTAGCCACTCCAGCCACAACCGGCTTTTCAATGGCTGGAAATGATGGCGCCGGGGCAGCTGCTCCACTACTTGGCGGCGGAGCGCCCCCGCTCCCCGCTGTTTGCCGCTGCACCGGAGCCGGCGATAGCGGGGCAGGTTTGTTGCCAGAAATAACTTGAGTCATCGCCGTCTCTTCGCCAGCCCAATCGCTCATTGGATCCATGGCATTACCCTCTAAGAGCTCTTCAGCCGGATGCGGCGTGCCCCCCCCGGTAACCCGGCGGGGCGATGGGGCACGGGCTTCATCCGCGCTTTCAATCTTGTTAGTGCGCTTGGGCGGACCACCCTGACGCAGGGGTGCTTTCAACTTGGGCTGATCACCCGCTTCCCCTTCTGTCGAACTATCGCCGCGAATCCCAGCCAATCGCCGCCCAATTTTGGCCGGCGCCTCGGGCCCTCCGGTTGCTGGCTTCTTGGCTGACTTTTTCGGTCGCGGCCGCGGGGGGCCCCCTCCTCCACCGCGTCGGGGCGAACGCGGCCTGGGCGGCCCGCGTCGCTTGGGTTTTTCGCTCTCTTCGAGCTCTTCCTCTACCGCCGCCGACTCGGCTTCCTCCGGCTCAGGTTCAGTAATTTCCTCTTCAAAGTCCTCCTCCTCTGAAAACGCTTCTCCCTCAACGGAATCCGTCGAAAACGTGGAGGGAGAGAGAGTTGTCAGCTTGTTGCAATGACCACATTCGACTTCTGCTCCGATCGCTTCGGGTGAATTATCAAAGGAGAGTTTACCGTTACAATGCTCGCAAACATGCTTGAGCAACATTTGCAGCCCGGCTCCGCAATGTGGGCAGTTAAAGTCCATCCCCACCGCATCCAACGGTAGCGAAACGCGCCCGTTACATTCACAACACGGGGCTTTGATGTAGACTTCCTCGCTCATCGACGGCGCGGTATTGTTGCGAATTTAACCAATACTGGCGACTCGATTTTTCAACTACTGCTGCCAATCAACAAAATCCACCAGTGGCAGACGCTCGGGTACGAAGGTGTTGACCACCGCCGCCGGATCAGGATGGCCGATAGACAAACCGCAAATAATCCAGCGATCGGCCGGCAGTCCCAAGGTGGCCCGGATCACGTCGGCATAACCGGCCACGCTGTATTGCGGGCAACTGCCCAAGCCTTGAGCGGTGAGCGCAAGCATCAGGTTTTGGAGAAACATGCCGGCATCCAGAAAATTACCGCGTTCGGCACCGGCCGGCAGATGCAGGATCATGTGCACCGGCGCGCCGAAGAAGGTGAAATTCTCCCGCCCGTGCGCCTTGCGAGCGGGCACGTCATCGCGGGCAATGCCTTTCAACTCAAACAACGCGTAGCCGCAGGCCCGCGCGCGATCCATCCATTCCTCGGGCTGGGGTTGCAGTGAATAGTCGTAATCCGCCTGCGGCTTGGCCCCAGCATCGTATCCAGCACATAGGGCATTGCTGAGCGCATCGCGACGGGCACCGGTGGTCACGATCACGCGCCAAGGTTGGGTATTCTTCCCGGAAGGCGCCTGACCGGCGGCCGACAACGCCGCCTCCAAAGCACCGCGTGAGACCGGTTCATCGGTGAACGCCCGCTGACAATGGCGGGCGTGCAACAGGGAAAGAAATTCAGCCGGGTTCATGACGGCTGCGATGAGGGTTAATGCACCTCACTGGGCTCGAAGAATCGATCCACCTCGATCGCGGCGTTTTCCACTGAATCGGAGGCGTGGCAGATGTTCTTCATGCTGGTGGTGCCCATGTCGCCGCGGATGGTGCCGGCGGGGGCCTGAGTGGAATCGGTCGGCCCCAGCAATTCGCGAATGGCCGCCACGGCATTTTCGCCTTCGAGCACGAGCGCCAACACGGGGCGCGAGCTCATGAACTCTACGATCTCCGGAAAAAACGGGCGATCGGCGATGTGGGCGTAATGCTCCTGGAGCAGTTCGTCGGTCAGTGTGATGAGCTTGGTGGCGCGAATTTCGAACCCGGCTTTTTCGAACCGGCCGATCACTTCGCCGGTGTGGTGGCCGTCGAGACAGTCGGGTTTCAGCAAAATCAGGGATCGTTCAATGGCCATAGTGTGCAGTCCTCTTGAGGGGCTGGGCAATTAAGCAGGTTTTGACTCCCGGCGCAATGCGGAAGTGAGGCATGCCTAGCCGCTAATCGAATGCTCAGCCAAGGCCACGGCTTTGATCATGGCTTTAGCTTTGTTGACGGTTTCCTGAAATTCGGCTTCGGGGACCGAATCGTTGACCCAGCCGCCGCCGGCTTGGACGTAGGCTTTGCCGTCCTTGAGCATGGCGGTGCGGATGGTGATGCAGCAGTCGAGGTTGCCGTTAAAACTGAAGTAGCCGACCGTGCCGCCGTAGGGGCCGCGGGTGGTTTGCTCAAATTCGCTGATGATCTGCATGGCGCGGATCTTCGGCGCGCCGGTGAGGGTGCCGGCGGGAAAGGTGGTGCGCAGGAGATCGTAGGGGGTCTTGTCCGCGCAAAGCTGGCCGGTGACGCTGCTGACGATGTGCATCACGTGGCTGTAGCGCTC
>DPAW01000212.1:2525-2732 GCA_003517285.1 Verrucomicrobiales bacterium | reverse complement strand
CCGTGGATGAACCAAATGTCATCCACATGCCGCGCGACATTGGGAAACAGTTCGCTGACTTTGTGCCCGCTTTGGCCGTACGGTTTGAACTTCCACGGCGAGGCAAGGAGATTGCCGGTCTTGGCGAAGGTCACCTTCGGCTTGGCAAACGGCAGCGGCTTGCCGTGGTCGCGCTGAAGCAGCGGCTTGTACTCGAAGGTGTCCATG
>DPAW01000212.1:0-2452 GCA_003517285.1 Verrucomicrobiales bacterium | reverse complement strand
AACGCGCCGCCATGGGCGGGGTTTGTGCCGTGTGCGCCGTGGATAAAACAGATGTCATCCACATGCCGCGCCACGTGCGGGAAGAGTTCGCTAACCATGTGACCGCACTGGCCGTACGGCTTGAATTGCCAAGGCGAGGCCAACAAATTGCCTGTCTTAGCGAAGGTTACCTTCGGCTTGTCAAAAGGCAGCGGCTTCCCGTGATCGCGCTGGAGCAGTGGCTTGTACTCGAAGGTGTCCATGTGCGCCGGGCCGCCTTTCATGAACAGAAAAATGACGCGCTTGGCCCGCGGCCGGAAATGCGGACGCTTGGCCGCCAACGGATTCTCCGCCTGCAACAACGACGTCAACGCCAACGACCCAAAGCCGAGGGCGGATTGCTGCAACATGTCGCGGCGGGAGGTCATTTCAAATATAGGAATTCATTGGACGATACCAACGCCTGACTCAATGCCTGCCAGCTGGCGAGGCGGTCCTGGGCGAAATTGTTGATGAACACCACAGCGCGTTGCGTTTCCTTGACCGTGGGCGGGCGATTGAACACCTGCGCATAAAGCCGCTGCACGCGCTGCGCGTTGGTAAGATCCCTCTCCTTCAGTAACGCCTCGGCCATGGATTCGGTAGCGCGCAGAACGAGCGGGCTGTTCATCAGATATAACGCCTGTGGCGCGATCGTGGAATCGGCGCGATTGCCGTTGACCGTGCCGGGATCAGGAAAATCAAATAGCTCAAACAGATCGTACACGTGATTGCGGATCACCGGCAGGTACAGCGCACGGCGGTTGCTCTCATAGGTGGTGGCGTCCTCGGAGGTGTGATTAAAGACGAGCTTGTAGTTCTCAAAAGTCCAAACGAAGCCGCCCACCTGTTTATCCAGCAACCCACCCAGCTCGAGCAGTGAATCGCGCAACGGCTCGGCCTCCAGCCGGCGCAACGGCGTGCGGGAAAGCAGGACGTTGTTCGCGTCCTGTTGCAACGCTGCGGGCGAAGCGGTGCTGCTCATCTGATACGTGGCGCTGGTGAGAATGAGCGTGTTGAGTTTTTTGACCGACCACCCGTTGTCCATGAACCACGCTGCCAACCAGTCGAGCAGGTCGGGATGCGACGGCCGCTCGCCGAGCAGGCCAAAGTTGTCCGTGGTGGCCACCAACCCGCGCCCGAAATGCCAGCGCCACACGCGGTTCACCATCACCCGCGCGGTGAGCGGATTCTTTTTATCGGCAATCCACTGGGCCAAAGCCAACCGACCGCTGTTTTCGTTGCCAAGCGGTTTGCCGTCGGACAATACCTGCGGAAACCGCCGCGGCTGCTTGAAGGACGCCGGCGTATTGTGGTCGCCGCGCACAAACACCGGCAACTCCGTGGCGTTGCCGTCAGTGACGCCCATGGCCGACACAAGCGGCGGTGGATTATCCTCCAACTGCTTTAATGCCGCGCGCAATTTGCCCAGCTCATTCCTCGTGGTCTTCGGATATTTCTCCTCCGGTTTGGCCGGCAGCTTGTCGATCTTCCGGGAAACCAGCAGCTGCGCGTTGGCCTTTTCAGTGAATGCCGCCACCAACTTTTTCTGCGCGTCAATCAACACGTCGTGCTTTTCGCGCAACCGCTTTTCGGCCGGCGTGGCAACCGAGTTCTCATGCCATTTGGCGATGGTCTTCAGGCTCTCCATCGTCTTGGTGCTCTTAAAAATGCCGGCGAGCGCGTAGTAATCAGCGGTGGGAATGGGGTCAAACTTGTGATCATGACACCGTGCACAGCCAAGCGTGAGCCCGAGCAGCGCCTTGCCGAGCGTATCGATCTGCTCGTCAATGATGTCCATCTCCATCTTTACCTTGTCCGGCTCGGCCAGCACCTTGGGCCCCAGCGAAAGGAATCCGGTGGCAATAAACAACTCGCGCCGGCGCGCATCCTCCTGGGAATCCTTCGCCTGTAGGTCGCCGGCAATTTGCTCAATGAGAAACTGATCATACGGCTTGTCGGCATTGAATGCGTTCACTACGTAATCGCGATACCGCCAGGCATTGGCGTGCGCGGCATTTTCGTCCAGCCCGTTGCTGTCCGCGTAGCGCACCACATCCAGCCAATGCCGCGCCCAGCGCTCGCCGTACTGCGGCGTGGCCATTAAATTTTCGATTTCAGATTTTAGATTTACGAATTTTGAATATGCCTTCGGCGGAAGACCGGTGAGTGCGTAGTTAAGCCGCCGCTGCAAATCTCTCGGCGCCGCGACCGGCGCCGGCTGAAGCCCAGCCTTCTCGAGGCGAGCGAGGATGAAATGATCGATGCCGTTTACCGGCCAATCCTTGGCCTTTACCGCCGGCAACGCCGCCCGTTGAACCGGCTGAAACGCCCAATGCTCCCGCCCCTTGGCGAGATCCATTTTCTCAGCGGCCCAAAGCCCGCTCGCGAGCCCCAGCACACCCAATGTTGCCAATAATCTCATGGCTTCAGT
>DPAW01000319.1:3091-3315 GCA_003517285.1 Verrucomicrobiales bacterium | reverse complement strand
CAAATTCCCATAGCTTGTCCCCAGCGGTTGTCTTGGATTTGGCCGCATTGGTATTAGATGATGAGGGTTGAACGGAATCTTCCTTCCCACACCCCACCAACACTCCAACTATCATTACTAAAACCAAATGCTTCATATGCCCAATTCTAACTCAAGTGACTCGGTGTTTCCCACTACAATAATCAACTAAGATTATAAGAAACAAAGGGTGTTTGGCATAAGCC
>DPAW01000319.1:0-2775 GCA_003517285.1 Verrucomicrobiales bacterium | reverse complement strand
TTGGCATAAGCCCCGCTTGCCACAGGCACGAGGTTGTTTAAGTTGGGCGGCGTTATGGAAAAGATTCGACCTTATCTGCTGGGCGCCGCGCTGACCGCTGTGGTGATCTTCGGCATGGCCCAGGCTCAGGCTCCTAATGGGCCGCGCTGGGAATACCTCTATATCGAACAGGCCGGCGTGCAGTTTGAGCTGCGTGATCCGAATGCCGCCAGGAGTGGACCGCGTCTGTTACAGGCCAAGATCCTCAATCAGCTGGGCACCGACGGCTGGGAGATGGTGCAGGCCGGCGTGGGCGGGTACGTGTTCAAGCGCCGCCTGCCTTAAGGCGGGAAACCTTGACGATTGGCCCGGGCGCAGGAAAGCTGCTGCTATGTTCTCCGTTATCCGAACTGCTTTGACTTTACTGCTGGCTACCGCCGGCCTCACCTTGGGTGCTTCCGTGCAGACGCAGGAATCCATCACAGTTGCCGGCGGCAAAAAACAGACCGTTAGCTACCTGCTGTATTTGCCCGAGGGCTACAAGGAAAAGGCGGATGCGAAATGGCCGCTGATGATTTTCCTACACGGCGCCGGGGAACGCGGGGATGATCTCAACCGCGTGAAGGTGCATGGCCCGCCTAAATTGGTAGAGCAGGGCAAAAAACTTCCGTTCATCGTTATCTCTCCGCAATGCCCGCGCAACCAGCGCTGGAACGATGACGCACTCACCGCGTTGCTGGACCACGCCTGCAAGGAGCTGCGCGTGGATACCAGCCGATTGTATCTCACTGGCCTGAGCATGGGCGGGTATGGGTCATGGAGTTTGGGCCTGAAATTGTGTGAACGGTTTGCGGCCATTGCGCCGATCTGCGGTGGCGGCAGTTTTATTGACACCTACGTGGCCAGCGGCGCGCGTGGCAAGGCCCTGCGCAGCCTCGGTGTGTGGGCGTTCCACGGCGCTAAAGATACGGTGGTGCCGTTGAGCGAAAGCGAAAAGATGGTGGCCGCTCTTAAAAAATTCGGGCACCCGAATCCGAAGCTCACGGTCTACCCCGAAGCCCGGCATGATTCCTGGACCAAGACGTACAACAATCCAGAGTTGTACCAGTGGTTCCTGAAACACCGCCGTTAATTGGCGACAACTTCGAGCACTTTCCCGTCCTTGATTAGAAACTGCGCCGTGCTCAGGCGGCGGCGGCTGATGGGATCAATGATCATCATTCCCCGGTACACCCAAGTGTCACCCAGCCGTTGGTCCGGCGCGCCAAAGGCCGCCTTGACGGTGGCGGTGGACTTCCCCTGATATACGGCGTTTAACCGCGTGGTCACCCAGGCGGTGCGGCGGCCGGGCGCGTTGGGGTTGGGGTTGTCATCCGGGTTCTCCGTTACCACGGGCTTCGGCGTATTGGGCCGAGGCGGATTCGCCTCGCCCATGGTCAGTAACAGCGTGCCGTTGTCATCCCAGCGTTTTTGAGAAACCAACAGGCCCTTCGCGTAAACCGCCTCCACCTTAGCTTTGCCGTTACGGTGCCATTCATGCAACACGGTAAGTTGGCCTGCCGAAAATTGCTTTTGGCGCATGAGCTGGCCGCTCACGTACCATTCCATATGCGTGCCCACGGGCGTGTCATCAGTCCACTGGGCTGTCCATGATTTTTCCCCACTCTCGAACCAGCCGGTTGCCGGCCCCTCAGTGATGCCGCTTTCATATTGCGTGGCACTGCGCTTTTGGCCGTTGGGATAAAATTCAGTGTACTCGCCGTGCAGCCGGTCACGTCGCCATTCGGCATTCCATTTGAGCTGGCCCGCCTCTGAGTAGCCCGTCTCCAGGCCATGACGTTGGCCGCGCACATACATGGTTTCATTACGGCGTTGGCCGCCCGGGTAATACTCGGTGGTGATGCCTTCGGCCTCGCCGTTTTGCAGCGGCACATCGTATTGTGGTTGCCCATTATCGTACCAACCGCGTAACACGCCCACCGCCTCGCCGTCCTGCAGGGTGGCTTCCGTTTTCTTTTGGCCGTTTTCATGCCACTCCGTCGCCAGACCCTGCGCCACGCCGTCCACCATCGTCACCGAATAGGCTTTGTTGCCGTTGGGATGATAATCCATCACCGGCCCGCTGTAGGGCGCGGAATCGCCTACTGCAAACAAACGCCCCGATTCGGTGAGCAGTTGATCGGAATTCCGGAAGCTGGGCGGCTCTGCCTGCGGTCGGTCCTCCCAAAGCAGGGCACCTATCAGCACCATCGCCACCGTGCCCACCGCAATCCAATGGTTTCCCCTCATGAACTAACCTACGCGCGGGAATGGAGAATTGTCAATGGACACCCCTTGACAGATGGGTTTATCCGGCGAAAGGGTTTTCTACGAACGATGCCGATTTTCGAGTACGCTTGCCATGATTGCCGGAAGATATTTCAGTTTCTCTCCCGCCGTCTAAAGACCGAGCGCTCGCCCGTGTGCCCCGAATGCGGCAACCAACAGATGGTCAAGGAGGTCAGTCGCTTTGCCATGCTCAAAGGCGTGGCCGAGCCTCAGACCGACGGGGAAGGGGGCGAAGACATGGAAGGCATGCCTAATTTCGAGGATCCCCGTGTGCAACGGGTCATGCGTGATATGGAACGCGACATGGCGCATCTGGACGAAAATAACCCCAAGCACATGGCCCACATGATGCGCAAGATGCAGGACGTATTGCCGCCGGATCTGATGCCGAAGGAAATGAACGACGCCATCCGCCGCCTCGAAGCCGGCGAAGACCCCGACAAGATCGAGGAGGACATGGGCGAACTC
>DPAW01000285.1 GCA_003517285.1 Verrucomicrobiales bacterium | reverse complement strand
ATGCCATCCATACCGGTCACTCGCGGCGCACCCTGCATGAAATTCAGGGGGATTCCAATGTCAAAAAGCCTTGCTCGATATCAACCGGTAGAGCATTTTGCCTCCTTACTATTTGATGATGAAACGCATTTTACTTTTTCTTCTAGTGCTGTCGCCAGTGTTGACTTCTGCGCAAACCCCGCAATGGATCTGGCCTGATCGATCAGAGAAAAACGAAACCGTCTATTTCCGTAAAGCTTTTGTCCTGCCCGACGGCAAAATCCAAAAGGCTCAGCTGATCGCCACCTGCGACAACGGCTTCTCCGCGCATATCAATGGCAAACCCGCCCTCGCCGGCAACGAGTGGAATAATAAATACGCCAAAGACATTACCAAGCTGCTAACTTCAGGGAACAACATCATCGCAGTCGAAGGCCGCAATCAAGGTGGTATCGCTGGTTTTGTGGCTCAGCTGGACGTGACCATGGAAGGCAAAAAAACTACGCTCGTCACCGACAGCTCATGGGAAGCAACCCGCACCTTTTTCGGCCAATGGAAAGCAGGTAAAGGATCCGACTGGGGCAAAACCATTGCCACGGGTAAGATGGGCGACGGCCCCTGGGGCAACGTGTTTACCGGCGTAGCCCGCGGCAGTGATGCCCCCGGAGATGGCGGCGCGATCAAGGTAGCCGAAGGCTTCCAAGCCGATCTTCTCTACACCGTACCCAAAGGCGACCAAGGCTCCTGGGTGGCCATTTGCGCCGATGACAAGGGTCGCCTGATCGCCAGTGATCAGGGCAACAAGGGCCTGTACCGTATCGACCCGCGTGGCGAGGAGATCAAGGTGGAGAAACTCAACATCAATATCTCCAGCGCCCAAGGACTGCTCTACGCCCACGGCGCGCTCTGGGTAAACATAAACGGTGGCGGTGCCTCCGGCGTGCACCGTCTCACCGATACCAATGGTGATGATCAGTTTGATAAAGACGAGCACATAATGCCCCTGCGCGCCGGTGGCGAGCACGGCCCGCACGGCCTCGTGCTCAGTCCGGATGGCAAGCACATTTACATGGTGGCCGGCAATATGACGCCCCTACCTCAGGACAAGTTTGCCCATTCGCTAGCACCCACCAATTGGGGCGAGGATCATCTACTCAAACGCTTGCCCGATGCCCGCGGCCATGCCCGCAACATTCGCGCTCCCGGCGGCTGGATCGCCCGCTTCGATAAGAATGGTAAAAACTGGGAGACCGTCGCCATGGGTTTCCGCAATACCTACGATCTCGCCTTTAACGTCGACGGCGAACTGTTCGCCTACGATTCGGACATGGAATGGGACGCCGGCACGCCGTGGTATCGGCCCACCCGTTTTTATCACGTCACCAGCGGCGCCGATTTCGGCTGGCGCACCGGCACCGGCAAATGGCCGCAATGGTATCCGGACTGCCTGCCCGGCGCCTATGGCATCGGCCCAGGCTCGCCCGTGGGCGTGGTCTCCGGTCTCGGCGCGAAATTTCCCGCCAAATATCAAAAAGCCATCTACTGTCTCGACTGGACCTACGGCACGATGTCCGCCATGCACGTAACGGCTGAAGGCGCCTCGTACACCGCCACTCGTGAGGAATTTGTCGCCAGCTCCCAGCTGCGCATGACCGATGCCGCGATAAACCCCGTCGATGGCGCCATGTACTTCACCGTCGGCGGACGTGGCGGCCAAAGCGCCCTGTACCGCGTCACCTACACCGGCTCGGATAGCACCGAGCCCGTGAAGACCCAGTCCCCTCATGCCGACACTCGCCAGATACGCCAAGAATTGGAATCCCTCCACAAACGTCAGGCCGGCGCAGCCGCCAAGGCTTGGAAATATCTCGGCCATGCCGACCGCCACATCCGCTGGGCAGCCCGCGTGGCGGTGGAGCATCAACCCGTCACCGAGTGGCAGGACGAAGCGCTCGCCGAGAAAGATCCTCAAGCCTCCCTCACCGCCCTGTGCGCCCTCGCACGCCATGGCGATAATGCCCTGCAAGGCAAGCTCATCACCGCCCTAAACCGCCTGGATTGGGCCAGACTTGATCTCGGCCAAAAAGCCGAACTACTGCGCGTCTTTCAGCTCGCCTTCATTCGCATGGGCCAACCGGACGCCAAAGTCGCCACGGCTGTGGAGAAGAAACTCGACGCCTTGTATCCCGCCCTAGCCCCCGCCTTGAACTACGAGCTCTGCACGCTGCTCGTGTACTTGGAATCGCCGAATGCCGCCGCCAAGACCCTCGCCCTCATGTCGCAAAGCAGCGATCAATCCAAATACAACTGGAGCCCCGAATTGCTCGCTCGCAATGCCGGCTACGCCCGCGCCTTTGCCGCCACCGCCGCCAGCTCCCCGCAACGCGATCAGATCCATTACGCTAAGGAACTGCGCAATCTGAAGCAGCATTGGACCAGCGAACAACGGCTCGAATACTTCCGTTGGTACCGCAAAGCCGAAAGCTTCAAGGGCGGCAACAGTTTTGCAGGCTTCCTCAAAAACTTTCGCAGTGAAGCCATCACCAACGTGCCCGAGGCGCTCCTACCCGAGGTCGCCAAAATCCAAAGCGATCCACTCAAGGAGGGGCCGGACTTTGAGATCGAAACCCGCCTCACCGTCGGCGTGGCTCCGCAAATGAAATTCGATAAGGATGAGCTCAAGGTGAAAGCCGGCGCCGGCGTGGAACTCGCTTTCACCAATAATGACCCTATGCCCATGATGCACAACCTCGTGCTGGTGAAACCGGGATCCCGGATTGAAATCGTTACCGCCGCCGCTACTATGGGCGCTGCCGGCATGGCCAACAGCTTCGTGCCCAAGAGCGACAAGGTACTGGCCGCCACGCCGCTCGTACTCACCGGCAATACCTACAAACTCTACTTCAAGGCTCCGACCACGCCCGGAAAATACGAATACATCTGCACCTACCCAGGCCACGGCCTTACCATGTGGGGCACGTTGGTGGTGGAATAGGAATTGAGGCGTGGAAACGAACCCGTTATTCAGGCACTCCCTCGTCTGTTTAAAGCGAAAGACATACTTTGGCTATTGCTCCAAAATCTGTTAAGCAGCTCAAGACGGTCAAAAAGAATGTCCGCAAACATGTGGACGCCGCGCT
>DPAW01000281.1:6400-6987 GCA_003517285.1 Verrucomicrobiales bacterium | reverse complement strand
CCAAGGCGATAAGGCACAATTTGCAGGCTGGCCGATTACGGTGGATCAGGACGCCAACGACGGCCGCGAGGTCGCCGGCTGGCTGCCCTCACTGCAGTTCGCCAAGGGCGTGCGCCCAGTGGTGCAGGTGATTGAGGACGCCACCGGCGAAGTGCTCTACACGACACGCGCCAAGGGTGAGACCTTTCAGCCGCGCGTGTACAGCAAGGGCAAACACACGGTGAAAATCGGCCGGCAAAAGCCAGTCGCCAAGACGCTCAAGGGGCTTGAACCCAAGTCGAAAAAAGCAGCCGGCACCATGCAAGTGGCCGTGTAATTGATCCGGAATAATTCCGACAGGGACGAGTTCCACCTCGTCCCTTTTTTGTTTGATCTGTTGGCGATCAGAACGCGTTGCCCATAGTCTGCATGAGGGCAAATTCCCAGAGGCCGAGGCCGAGCAGCGGCAGGGCTGTTTGAGAAAGGATATGTTTGAGGGTGCCGCCACGCAGAATACGCGCGCCAGATGCAAGTTAATTGGCCCCGGCCACGGTGATGATTATGGCTTTGGAAGTGGGCGTGTTGCTGACGCGGGCGGTGCTGTCGAG
>DPAW01000281.1:0-6027 GCA_003517285.1 Verrucomicrobiales bacterium | reverse complement strand
TCGTAGGGCAGGGCGAGGAAGAGCTTGGCTTCGCGGGTTTCGCCCTGCCAATGGCTGGTGAGGTTCACGGGCTGCTCGGGCTCCAGTCCGCGCGCGGTCATGTCCTCACGATTGAGAAACACCACCCGGCGTTCTCCATGGATGCCACGGTATCGGTCGTCCATGCCGTAGATGGTGGTGTTGAATTGGTCATGGCTTCGGATGGTCATGAGCACCAGTTGATCGTCCGCAAGTTCCAGAGGTTCTAGCGGATGAATGCTGAAAGGCGCCTTATCGTCCTGCGCAAAGCGGCGTTCCTTGGCGTTGTTGGGCAGATAAAATCCGCCAGGCTCGGTTGCGCGTTGTTCAAAATTATTAAACCCATCAATGGTTTTTTCGATGCGTTTTCGGATCAGGGTGTAGTCCTCGGCAAACTCAGCCCAAGGTGTGTCGTCCTCGGTCAATACCGCCTCCGCCATGCCAGCGACGATGGCGGGTTCACTACGCACAGTGAGGCTGATTGGTTCCAGTTTGCCGTGCGAGGCGTGCACGATGCTCATGGAGTTTTCCACCGTCACAAACTGGTCGCCATCCTTTTCACTACGGCCGAGGCAGGGTAGGATCAGTGCTTGTTGGCCGGTGACGAGATGACTGCGATTGAGTTTGGTGGACACCTGCACGGTCAGTCGGCAGCGGCGCAGGCCTTCGGCGACGACTTTTACATCCGGGGTGGCCGAGAGAAAATTGCCGCCAAGGGCAATAAACACCTTGCCGCGGCCATCGCGCATGGCGCGGATGGATTGCACCACGTCCAGACCGGGTTCGGTTGGCGGGGTAAAACGGAACTCCCTACCCAGGGCCTTCAGAAATGCTGGAGGGGCGTTGGTGGTGATGCCCATGGTACGGTCGCCTTGCACGTTACTGTGCCCGCGTACAGGGCAGAGCCCGGCGCCGGGTTTGCCGATATTGCCGCGTAGAAGATGGAGATTCACCAATTCCTGAATGCAGGCCACCGCGGTGGTGTGTTGGGTCAGGCCCATGGCCCAGCAGGAGATCACTGATCGGGCCCGGCGATATGTGTCAGCAGCGGCTTCAATTTCCTTGCGGGTGAGACCACTTTGTTTCGTGAGTTCATTCCACTCTACCGCCTCGACCGCGGTACGCCATTCGGTGAAGCCAGTAGTGTGTTGATCGATAAATTCCTGATCCAGCACGGTGCCGGGCGCCTCGGCTTCAGCGGCGAGCAAGGCCTTTTGCATGCCCTTCAGTAGCGCCATGTCGCCATTGATTTTCACCTGCAGATATTGCCCGGCCAACGGCGTGGCCATGCCGAGCATGCCTCGCACTTCCTGCGGATGCGCGAAGCCGAGCAGGCCTGCTTCCTTTAGCGGATTCACCACCACGATTTCGGCGCCGTTACGTTTGGCGGCCTGCAGCGAGCTCAGCATGCGTGGATGATTGGTGCCGGGGTTTTGGCCGAAAATGAAAATAGCCTCCGCCTCCTCGAAATCCTGCAGGCTCACGGTGCCTTTGCCGATGCCGATGGTGGCCTTGAGCGCTGCGCCGCTGGATTCGTGGCACATGTTCGAGCAGTCGGGCAGGTTGTTGGTGCCAAACCGACGGGCCATGAGCTGGTACAGATACGCGGCCTCATTCACCGTACGGCCGGATGTGTAAAAGATCGCTTCGTTGGGCGACGACAGTGCGTGCAGTTCCTCGGCGATCAGGCTGAAGGCGTCGTCCCAGGCGATCGATTCATAATGCGTGGCGCCCTTGCGCAAGACCATCGGTTCGGTGAGGCGGCCCTGCAGTTCGTGCCAGTGATCGGTTTGTGCGGCCAGCTCGGCGACTGAATGGATTTTGAAAAACGCGGCGTCGCAACGGTTGCGATTGGCGGCTTCGGAGGCCAGCGCCTTGGCGCCGTTCTCACAAAACTCCGTGGCGGCCCGGTGCCCATCGGGATCCGGCCAGGCGCAGCTGGGGCAATCGAAGCCGTCCTTCTGGTTCAGGCCCAGCCAGGACTTCAGCGCGCGGCCGGCGCCGGATTCCCGCAGTGCATGCTTCATGGAGCTGGTCACCGCTGGCAGGCCCGCAGCGGACTGCGCCGGCGTGCTCCGTTGCAGGTCGGTAAATTCCTCGGGATTTTCCGCGGCCGGTTGTGGGGCTTTCGCCATGTGCGGGCATCATCCAAAAATCCGCCGTTCATTCAATCCTCAACCGCCTGCTTTGACATGCCCAAATCGGCTGCCTAGACTGGTCGCGTGAAATTTACTGCCCTCCTGATCGCTCTCGGCTTTAGTTTGCAGGCCGGCCAAAACGCTGCGCCGTCGTCGCACATGGTGTTTGATGACAACTTTCCGGGCGACATTTTGATTAACGAAGTACGCGTGCCGAAGGCGGGCGAGGCGATGTACACCTATTACGAAACGCTCGGCTGGCGCGGCCGCGCGGCGGGGTATGCAGGCATTCAGGCGCATCCTAAGGCGCACAATTACATTTTCTCCATCTGGGATCACAAAGGCCACATCGCGCCGATCCGCGCCGTGCATCGCGGGCCGGGGACGTTGACCGAGAAATTTGGAGGCGAAGGCACCGGGCTCAAGTCGTGGAACTTCACGCTCGGGTGGGAGGTGGACACTTGGTACACACTCGTCTCGCGTTGCTGGGTGATGGGCGATCACACCCACTACGGGTTCTGGAGTCGCTCAGGCAAGACCGGGCAATGGACGCATCTGGTCACCATGGATGTCGCCGCCAAGGAGGCCTTTTTCGAGGGTGGCACGGATGCCTTTATCGAGGACTGGCTGGAGACCGGCAAAAACGCGCGCACTTCTCATTTGCGCGGCGGCTGGAAACGCCGACTCAACGGTCAGTGGCACGCCTTTGGTCGCGCGCGGTACTCGGTGAACTATTGGGACCTCGATCCCGGTAAACGGTCGTTCAACTTCAAAACTAACTGGAACGGCGGCGTGGCCAAGGATGCTTCCGGTGAATTTTATTTCATGACCGCCGGCGGCAAGGCAACCCAGCCCACCACCAAGAATCCATCTCAACACGCCATCAAACGCACCGACACCAAGCCCGGCTATGCGCCCTTAAAAATTAAATCCGCCAAGGTCAAGAGGGACGGCAACACTCTCGTGGTCGAGTGGGAAAATGATCCGGCTACGCTCCCGCAGTTTTCGTACAAGGTGTTTTACGACGGCATTGAGCCCAGCGCGGTCCCCAGCATGGGGCCCTCCGCGCGCCGGGCCGAGCTGCCCATCAAAAAATCCGGCCGCGCCACCGTGCAACTGATCTGCGAGGATATCCTCGGTAACAAATCGAAGGTTTACACTCTCAACTTGGCGGCCGGGCGTTGACACCTTGGGCTGCCGTTCTTGCTCTTGACTGAGCTGTGTCGAGTGGCCGTCACCTTCAAATTTGCCTGAACTACTTCAAGCGCAGGCGGGCGGTGACGGGTTGATGGTCACTGGGGATTTGGAGGAAGTCCTTAAAGAGCACAATTTCCGTGCGGTCCACCAGCACCGGGCCACGGGTCAGAACCCAGTCGATGCGGCGGTTGCCGCGCTGGGTTTGGCCAAAGCCGTTGAAGGTGTTCCAGCCGGCGTTGACTTTTTCCTTTGCGACCTCAAATGAATCGTCAAAGGCCCCCTCGGAGGTGAGCGTGGTGTAGGCGCGATTGGCCTTAGCCACGGCATTGAAGTCTCCCACGAGTACGACCGGTAGCTTAGTCTTCAACGCGTTCACACGATTGAGTACGAGCTGGGCCGATTTCTCGCGCGATGGCTGTGACCGGTGATCGAAGTGCGTGTTCCAGAAATAAAACTCTTTTTTCGTTCGGCGATCGAGAAAGCGCACCCACGTGACCATGCGTTTCACCGTGTTGCCCCAACTGGCGGAGCCGATTTTCTCCGGCGTGTCCGATAGCCAAAAATGATTTGTCTCCAGTGGTTCAAACCGCGCGGACCGATAAAAGATGGCCATGAATTCCCCGCGCTGGCCGCCTTCGCGCCCAACTCCGATCCATTTGTGGTCCGGCAACTCCTTGTCCATGAACGTCAGTTGATGATACAGCCCTTCCTGCGTGCCGATGAGGTCAGCCTTTTGATCGGCGATTACTTTGACCACACCGCCTCGCCGCTTCGGCCAGGCATTTGCTCCTGTGGCACTGGCGTACCGAATATTGAACGCCATCACGTTGAGGGGCTCGGTAGTTTTAGACTGTTGTGCCTGAACTTCAGCACCGATCAACAGGACTAGCACCAAAACAGTGTGCGTAAAAATAAATGGCATGGGGCTGAGTGTCTGGTCCTACGGAATTTTCTTCAAGCGGGAAACATCGAGTTGCAGCCGGTTGAGGTTTGACCTCCATTCGCGACTGCCCAATGCTTCACCCATGACACGTTGGTTTTTCGTATGGTTGCTGGGTGGTGCCGGATTGTTGAGCGCTGCGCAGCCGAACATCATCGTATTCATGGTCGATGATTACGACAAATACGAGACAAGCGTGTACGGTGGCAAGGTGCTCACGCCACATCTCGACCGGTTGGCCCGGGAGGGGATCACTTTTGAAAATGCGCACGTGACCTCGACCGTGTGCACGCCGTCACGTTACACATTCCTGACTGGCCGATATGCGGGGTCGGCCTATTCAGCGGAATTTTTGGAGCTGTTCCCTAAGGGGCAGCAAAGCCTGCCGGGCTTCAACGTAGAACTGGAACCGGATAATCAAAACGTTGCGGCGCTGCTGGCTAAGGCGGGGTACGCCACGGGCATGGTTGGCAAATTTCATGTGGGGCCGTCGCTCAGTGATGCGGAGTTTCGGCGGAAATACGGACTGCACGAGATTCAAAAAAACGTACCCTTTACGCCGTCGCTCAATCGTAAAAAATTTGAAAATGAGAAGGGGTATCGGCAGGCAGTGAAGGATTTCGGGTTTACTTGGGCCAAGAATATATATTGGGACAATACCAAGGCGCCGTTCCAAAGTCATAATCCGGAATGGACGGCGGCGGCCGCGGTGGAGTTTATCGAGCGCCACCATCAGAAGCCGTTTTATCTGCACTACTGCACTACACTGTTACATGGACCGAGTGGTTCTTGGCACAAGTCGCTGGATAAACCTAGGGTCACCGGCGAAGGCATCATCGATACGGATTTAAACGTGCTACCGCCTCGAGATTCGGTCATGAAACGAATCGAGCAAGCTGGATTAACCTCAAATCAAGCCGGGTACCTATGGATGGATGATTCTCTCGGATTGATCCTCAACAAGCTGGATGAATTGAAACTGGCGCAAAACACGATCGTGTTGTTTGTGGCCGATCATGGCTCGGGCCACAAGGGGTCGTTGTACAAGGCCAAGGGCACGGAGGTGCCTTGCATCATGCGCTGGCCGGCCGGGATGAAGGCGGGAGTGCGCAGTGAGGAGTTGATTCAAAACACCGATTTTGTGCCCACATGGTTTGAGCTGGCCGGTGTAAAAAAGCCCGCCGTCTACCGAATGGATGGCGTGAGTTTAGCTCCGCTCTTCCAGGCGCCGCACGAGCCGGTGCGTGAGTACGTTTACGGCGAGATTGGCGCCGCGCGGTCCATCAAGACCAAAACACACAGTTACATAGCCCTGCGGTATACACGGGAACAGGTGGCCGGCGTGCAGGAGCGCCAGCGGCGGGAACTCAAGTCGTTGACCGGCCTGAGTGGCGGCGTCTCACGTTCCATTGCAACGCATCCGCACGCGTACACCGGCGATCAATTGTACGATTTGAACCGGGACCCAGATGCACAGAAAAATCTGGCTGACCAAAAACGCCATGCCGGGACATTGATGCAAATGAAAAAGAAGCTGGCTGCAGAACTCAAACGATTCCCGGCTAGGCCTTATGGTGAATTTGTGCCGGGCGGAAATGCGCTGGCCGGTGGCGGATACGACAAGGTGTTCGAAACTCTCCGCCAAGCGGCGGTCGACAAGAAACCTAAGAAATAACATGCGCTTCTTTTTCCTCATTTTCCTGTTTGTGCAGGTAGTGCGGGGAACGGACTGGG
>DPAW01000351.1:1942-4455 GCA_003517285.1 Verrucomicrobiales bacterium | reverse complement strand
GAAATCATTCTTTATCGCACTGAAAATTGGCCTGTACGGCGGGCTTACGATCTCCATGCCGTTTGTTATCTACTTCCTAGCCCAGTTCGTGTTGCCGGCTTTGCGGATTAACGAGAAGCAATGGCTCTTCAAATTGTCCAGTTTTGGTGCCGGCCTTTTTATGTTGGGCGTGGTGTTCTGCTACCTCATTATTATGAAAGTTGCCCTCTGGGCTTCGGTTGGGTTCGCCAACATGCTTGGCTTTGGGGCCGACGAATGGCAGGCCGAGGAATACATCAGCTTTGTTTGCAAATTCATGGTTGGTATGGGGCTGGCATTCCAGATGCCCGTCATCCTGTTGTTTCTAGTACGGGTGGGTATCCTAGATTATAAGAAACTCTCAGAATTTCGGATGTACGCGGTGGTAGCCAACCTCATTATCGCCGCCGTGATCACGCCTACCGGCGATCCCTTCACTCTCAGTCTCGTGGCTGTGCCGCTGCAGTTGCTCTATGAATTGAGCACCCTTATTGCGTGGTTCTGGCACAAGAAAGAGGCGGCCGAGAAAGAGGATGAAGAATAAGGCCGGCCATGAGCCTCGTCCTTAAATCTCACTGCAAGGTCAATCTGCTGCTCAATATTCTTGGCCGACGCGAGGATGGGTTTCATAACCTCGAAACCATCATGCTACCGGTGCCATTGTGTGATGAACTCGAGCTGGAACGCACAACGGATGGGCTGAAGCTGAGCTGTAGTGACTCGCGTCTACCGATGGGTGCCCCTAATCTTGTGCACCGCGCGGCTACTGCGTTTCTTGAGAAGGCCGGTGTGGCAGGCGTACGTATAAATCTGCAAAAAAATCTCCCATTAGCCGCCGGTATCGGTGCGGGCAGCAGTAATGCGGCCTTCACCCTGCGTGGGCTTAATGAGCTGTTTGAGTCGCCGCTCAATGCGGACGAATTGCTGGAATTGGCCGCGAGACTGGGTTCCGATGTCCCGTTCTTTTTACAAGACGGCCCGGCTTTGGCTATAGGGCGGGGTGAAGTAGTGGAGCCGGTGGGGCCTTTCACGGCGCTTGAAGGGAAGGGTCTGCTATTGATCCATCCCGGTTTTGGCGTCAGCACGCCTTGGGCGTATCAGGCCTTGGTGTCATTGCCCGACGGATACGGTGAAGCCGGCCGAATGACGGCTTTGCAACAGGTACTAAATGGTGGCGAGTTGGCTGGCTTGTACAATTCACTTGAGGTGCCGGTATTTAAAAAACATCGGATATTGCCGCTGATTAAAACTTTTCTGATGGAGCAGGGGGCATTGGCCGCCCTGATGTCGGGTAGTGGCTCTACCACCTTTGCCGTCACCGAAGACCGACCGACGGCGGAGGCGTTGCGGGCGAAGTATCATGAGCAGTTCGGCCAAGCGGGTTGGACGGCTACGGTGTCGCTCTGACTGCTCTGAATAAAAAAGCGTGGCTCCGGTTGACCGCACTCGTTAGCCTCACGGCATGGATGAATTGTTGAAGCTGCTGCGTGATGACGCTTCCTTGACCCCCGGCCAGATCGCCGGACGACTTGGACGCGAGGAAGGTGAGGTGGAATCCCAGATCAAATCTCTGGAATCCGAGGGCGTGATTCTCGGTTACCGCACGGTGATCAATGAGGACAAGTTGGAGGTGGATCTGGTGCGTGCGGTGATTGAGGTGAAGATTACGCCCGAGCGTGAAGGAGGCTTTGACCGGTTGGCCACGCGGATTGCTAAGTTTGACGAGGTGCGCAGCTGTTACCTCATGAGCGGTGGGTACGATTTGATGGTGGTGGTGGAAGGTCGCGACCTCAAGGCAGTGTCGTCATTTGTCTCCGAAAAACTTGCTACCATTCAGGGCGTCATTTCCACGGTCACCCATTTCATGCTTAAACCCTACAAGGAGCAGGGCGTGCTAATGGCGGGCGAATATAGCGACGAAAAACTCTCGGTCTCGCCTTAGCCTAAAGCGCTGCCATTGAGGTATCCAGTTTGGCGAATAGATCGCTCATGGTCTCCTCGGTTTCATCGCCCATGTTAGAAAGTCGGAAAGCCTTGCCCTTGAGCTTGCCGTAGCCGCCATCGATGAGGATGCCTTTTTCTTTCATCAACCCCTGCAACTTCGGTACATCCACCACCGTGCCGCCTGCCTTAGCACCGTTGTTGATGCAAGTTAGGGTTAGGGATTCGTAACCAGCCTCGGGAAACAGCGAGAAGCCGTGCTTGGTCGCCCAGTCACGGGTCATTTGATTTGTCTTCTGATGTCGTGCGTAGCGGTTTTCTAATCCCTCAGTGAAAAACTCATCCAGCTTGGCCGAGAGGCCGTTTATGTGGGGAATGCTCGGCGTACTGGGGGTCATGTTCTTTTCAGCATTCTTTTGGAACTCATGAAAATCAAAATAATAGCCGCGCGATACATTACGAGCGGCACGTTGCATGGCGGCTTCGGATACGACAAACACCGCCAAGCCCGGCGGTAAGGCCCAGGCCTTTTGTGTGCCGGCCAGCAGCACATC
>DPAW01000351.1:0-1578 GCA_003517285.1 Verrucomicrobiales bacterium | reverse complement strand
TCCACAATGAACATCACCTCGGGATATTTCTCCTTCAGCTTGGCGATCTCTTGCAGCGGATTCATCACTCCGGTGGAGGTTTCATTGTGCACGAGGGTGACGGTGTCGAATTCACCGGACGCGAGCTTGGCGTCAATGGCTTCAGGCAGGATCGGGGATCCCCAATCGACCTGTAGGCCTTCGGCCACCAAATCGCAGCGCTTGGCGACATCCAGCCATTTATCGGAAAATGCGCCACACATACAGCACAGCAGCTTCCGTTGGACCAAATTTTGGATGGCTCCCTCCATAATGCCCCAAGCCGATGAGGTGCTGAGATACACCAGTCGGTCGGTACCGAGTAGTTGCTGGAGCTGCGGCTGAATCTTGCCGTACAGATCCTGGAAATTGGAGCTGCGATGGCCGATCATCGGAGTGCTCATTGCCTTCCATGTGGCGTCACTCACTTCCACCGGACCGGGAATATGTAATTTTAAATGATCCATTTTTTGGGATGCACACCTTGCTTGTGAAACTTTTCACAAGCGGCGGGCCAACGCAAGTGTGAGTTATACTTTTTTTTGTTAAATACAGGCAACGACGGTCTGGCGTTGGACGCCTAGATCGGTGATGCCGAGTTCCACTTGGTCGCCAGGCTGGAGAAACCTGGGTGGATCGAAGCCCAATCCGACACCGTTGGGTGTGCCGGTGCTGATGACGTCACCGGGCAGTAGAGTCATGAATTGACTTAGGTAATGCACCAAATGTCGGACAGGAAAGGCCATGTCGGCCGTGTTGCTGTCCTGCAGTTTCTCGCCGTTGACTTTGAGCCAGAGATCCAGTGCCTGCGGATCTGCGACTTCGTCGCTGGTGGCAATGTACGGGCCGAGCGGGGCGAACGTGTCGCAGCTCTTGCCCTTGACCCATTGGCCGGCGCGCTCCAGTTGAAAGGCGCGTTCGCTGTAATCATTGTGCAGCACATAACCGGCGACATGATCGAGCGCGTTGGCTTCCTCAACGTAGCTGGCAGTTTTACCAATCACAAAGGCCAGCTCCACTTCCCAGTCGGTCTTTTCGCTGTTGCGGGGAATCACCACATCATCATCCGGGCCGACGATTGCGCTGGTGGCCTTGAAGAAAATAACTGGCTCCGGCGGCAGTTCCATGCCGCCTTCCTCAGCGTGTTTCTTGTAGTTCAGCCCAATGCAAATGAGCTTGCTGGGCCGGGCGCACGGCGGCCCGAGGCGTTCCTCCGCTCCAAAGGTGGGCAGATCACTTTGCGTCTCCAGCCACTGCGCCAGTCGCGCAGGGCCGTCGGAGCCGAAAAAGGTTTCGCCAAAATCCTCGCCAAAGGCGCTGACGTCTACGCGTGTTTCGTCTTTACGGATCACGCCGGGTTTTTCCTCGCCGGGCTGGCCAACTCGAATCAGTTTCATGATATGTCGTTAACGAATGTACAGGGTGCCGCCATCCACAGGGTAGGGGCAACCGGTGATAAAAGAGGCTTCGTCGCTGCAGAGGAACACCGCCATGGCGGCCACTTCCTCGGGCTTGCCCATGCGTCCGATGGGCTGGGCGTCTGAGAGTTTCTCAAACATC
>DPAW01000297.1 GCA_003517285.1 Verrucomicrobiales bacterium | reverse complement strand
CGAGGCCGCGACAGGGTTTGGGATTATGCAGATTGATGCAGATCGGCAAATTCGTGAGTTTGTGGAGAAGCCGCAGGAAACGGATGTGATCGATTCGCTTCGTATTCCTGCGGAGACTCGTAACGATCTAGGGCTCGGCGATGACGAGGATCAGTACCTTGCCTCGATGGGTATTTATGTGTTCAATCGTGATGTGATGCTGGAGTATCTCGATAGTGATCACATTGATTTTGGTAAACATATCATACCCGAAGCGATTGATAAATGCCGATCCTTCTCCTACGTGTATCAGGGATACTGGGAGGATGTGGGGACGATTCGAACGTTTTTCGAATCAAACCTTGATGCGGCCAGTGAATTGCCGAAGTTTAATTTCTTTGACATGGAGGCCCCGATCTTTACCCGGCCTCGTTTCCTGCCTGCTAGTAAAATTAATGGAGCGGCCATCGATCATGCCGTTTTGAGTGATGGCTGTATCATTAACCGGGCGCAAATCAGCGACAGCATCGTGGGCGTGCGGAGTGTGGTAGGTGATGGCACAATGATCCAGCGAGTGGTGATGATGGGCGCGGATTATTATGAATCTGCCGATTCAATCGATCGCAATAATACACTAGGGCGGCCGCCCCTCGGAATCGGAAGCAACACTCGCATTCAGAATGCAATTATTGATAAGAATGCGCGTATTGGAAATAATTGTATCATCAGTCCCGCAGGCAAGGATGAGGATTGCGACGGTGAGGGCTATTATGTTCGCGATGGTATTGTAATCATTCCTAAGAACGCGATCATCCCGGATAACACGGTCATTTAAGAATGGGCGACATCTATCAGATTCGGACACGTGGTGATAGTCCGGCTGGGCAATTGCCAATTACCGAGGAGCAACTCCGTGAATCACCCAGCGGCGACCTTTTTGGCCTCACACAAAGTGCTGGTATGGGTTGGGACCCATCAGCTTTGCGGGGTGATTCTTATCTTATTCTAAATACGCATGGGGGAGTTCGGGCAGATGATGGAGCACCGGTAGCCCTTGGCTATCATACCGGTCATTGGGAGATTGGACTCCAAGTACAGGAGGCTGCTAATCAATTGAAAGCAAATGGTAAAGTGCCCTATGCCGCCCATTGCTCAGACCCCTGTGACGGTCGCACACAAGGTACTGATGGAATGTTCGACAGTTTACCTTTTAGAAATGACGCGGCGATTGTGATGCGGCGTCAAATTCGCTCTTTGCCTACACGTAAAGGTGTGATTGGGGTAGCTACTTGCGACAAAGGTTTGCCTGCGATGATGATGGCTCTTGCAAGCTCAGGAGATTTTCCGGCTGTATTGGTGCCTGGTGGGGTAACCTTGCCTCCAAGTGAAGGAGGGGAAGATGCGGGTGCTGTGCAAACTATCGGTGCGCGCTTTTCACACGGGATGTTGTCACTTGATGAAGCGGCAACATTGGGTTGCAAGGCCTGTGGATCGCCGGGCGGAGGTTGTCAGTTTTTGGGTACAGCCGCTACCTCACAGGTTGTGGGGGAGGCATTGGGATTAGCCCCATTCCATACGGCTCTGGCACCATCAGGTTCGGAGGTGTGGTTGGAGATAGCTAAACGTGCTGCCGATTTGATTCAGGATTTAAAGTCCAATGGTTTGGGCGTAAATCAAATCATCACCGATGCGGCCGTACGGAATGCCATGGTGGTGCACGCGGCCTTTGGGGGGAGTACTAATTTATTGCTTCATATTCCGGCGATTGCGCACGCGGCTGGATTGAGGCGGCCAACGGTGGCGGATTGGCAGGAGGTCAACGCTGTTGTGCCTCGACTGGTAAGTGTTCTTCCGAATGGTCCAGAGATGTATCCCACGGTGAATGTTTTTCTCGCTGGTGGTGTGCCGGAGGTGATGCTGCACTTGAGGGATT
Source organism: Verrucomicrobiales bacterium (assembly GCA_003517285.1). Lineage (GTDB taxonomy): Bacteria > Verrucomicrobiota > Verrucomicrobiia > Limisphaerales > UBA1100 > UBA1100. The sequence continues at coordinate 4,353 of DPAW01000297.1, read as the reverse complement.
TGGGATTATTGGACACGTCTGTAATTACAGTGGAAGGCCAATCTTGGGATACGTTGCTGGATGAGTGGAAAGATTCTGAGCGGCGGCAAAGATTTCGAGCAGTGTTGCAGGAGCAGGAAGGTGTGAATCCTGATTCTGTCATCATGAGTCCTGAACGGGCGAAGGAGCGAGGTCTTACAAGTACGGTTGTATTTCCTTCAGGTAATCTTGCCCCAGAAGGGGCTCTCATTAAAGGTACTGCGATTGATCCGACTGTTGTGGATGATGATGGAGTCTACCGTAAGGAAGGGCCGGCAAAGGTTTTTCCCAGTGAACAAGCTGCGATGGCTGCGATCAAGGCGGGGGAGATTAAGGCGGGCGATGTGATGGTGCTGGCCGGCATCGGACCGATGGGCACTGGTATGGAGGAAACATATCAGGTGACCTCAGCACTCAAGTTCTTACCTTTTGGGAAACATGTAGCGGTGATTACTGATGGTCGTTTTTCCGGCGTCTCCACTGGCGCCTGCATCGGGCACTTAGGGCCGGAAGCCTTAGCTGGCGGTCCGATTGGTAAGGTTCAGGACGGGGACGTAATTCGAATTGAGATCGATCGAAATAATAACATTGGCACAGTGAATATGGTTGGTGTTGGTGAGGAGCGATTTGATCATGAAGAAGGCGCGCGCATTTTGGGGCAACGATCTTCACGGCCGGACTTGGCTCCGCATCCGCGTTTGCCAGAAGACACTAAACTTTGGGCAGCGCTTCAGGCCCAGAGTGGTGGAACTTGGGGTGGTTGCGTATACGATGTCCCGTCCCTGACGGCAAAATTGGAGGGCTAGTTCTGTACGCCCTGATACATGCGGAATTGATCCGCCCGGCGCCGGCCTTCGGCAATCATGGCGGGTGTGTAGGATTGTTCCAATGCCTGCCGAGCTGCAACGTGTTGGGTGTTCCCGGCTTCCGCAGCGAGTAAAATCCACTTATAAGATTCCATGGGATCGCGAGGCACGCCGCTGCCTTCCTTGTAGGAGAGGCCGAGCAAAAATTGGGCGTTGGGATTGTCGGCTTGCGCGGACTTCAAATACCAGTCGGCTGCCTCCATAAAATTCTGGGTGACGCCGTGACCGTTTTGATACATGCAGCCTAGGGCAAACTGCGCTTCGCTGCTGCCGTTGTTGGCGGCCTGACGAAAGAGGTTGGCGGCTTTTGTGTAATCTACTGTTCGCCCGCTGCCGGTGTAGTATTCAACCGCCAAGGCAACTTGGCCGGCGGGTGTAACGGGCATGTCTTCGGGCTTGGGGTCCGGCTGTATAATCTTTGATTGGGCCCCATCGTCGGTGGCGGTCTCCTCCTTGCTGCCACAACCGGAATGGATCAGTCCGCTGGAAAGCAACAATCCCAGACCCCAAACGGAATACATTCGCTTCATGATGTTGTGATGCTCCTCCTTGACAGGAACTGTTAAGACAATCAGTGAATTATTTGAAAAGTCAAGAAAACGCGATCAACGTACCGACCTTATTCGTGGACAAGTACAAACGCGGTGGCTGCTTGAGCGATTTCGATATGGGCTTCGTAATTGGCCGTTGCCGTCAATTGCGGGGCTGGAAGTCGCGATTTGACGAGCGGTAGGGTGGCCAGAAACGCTTGGATCTGTGAACTCTTCAACGCGTAATTGACGTTCTGTGGTAAGCTGCCCGTGAGTCTGAACGTTTTCAGATCATCCAGCCGAACGGTTATCATACCGACCACTTGACCTGTTTCATTCACCAACGCGCCGCCGGAATTGCCCGGCTGCACGGGTACGCTGATTTGCATCATGCGCGGGTCATCCTTCACGCCGGTTAGGCTGCTGATGCGGCCTTCAGTGAACTTTAGCTTGATGCCCTGCACGGCGGGGTTGGGATAGCCAAGGGTAAATACGCTCTGCCCCAGACGGGCCGCGGGCAGTGCGCTGAGGTGGAGGGGTGTGGTTTCGGTTTTAATACGGAGCAGAGCGAGGTCGTTGCCCGGATCGGCCTTGATAAGTTCGGCGGGGAAATTCCCTTTTTGGGTCCGCACCTCAATGCGTCGTCCGTTGGCGATCAAGTGATGGCTGGTTAGCAGGTGGCCCTCGCTCGAAATGAAAAATCCGGTTCCAGTACTTAGGGCGGTTTGGGTGCTATCCGCCTCCGCACCGGCGAATTTTGCGCGGAACTTTGAGGATTCCCGGAAGGCTTGTTGGGCCTGATCGGGGGATAATTTTTCTGCAATAGCCGTGCGGTGTTGGCGCGCAGCGGGGTTGCCAAGGTTGGCGGAAAGATCCATCCATTGATAGGCCTTCACCAAGTCGCGTGGGACACCCTTGCCAAAGTAATAGGCGGCCCCAAGGAGAAACTGTGATCGGGGATGTCCTTGCTGGGCCGCTTTGGCATACCATTCAGTGGCGGCTGCCGTGTTAAGCGGCACTCCACGGCCAGAGGCATAAAGCTGGCCCAGATTGCACTGGGCATTGGCGAGATTCATGCGGGCGGCCATTTGATACCACTTAGCGGCTTCGGTAAAATTCTGCGGCACTCCATGGCCCTGTTCGTGCAACGCACCAATATTGTTCATGGCAGCCGCGTGCCCCTTGGCGGCGGCCTTGAGGTAAAAACGTAATGCCTCAGCCGGGTCGCGTGGGACGCCTTCGCCGGTGGCTAATAGGGTGCCGTACAGGAAATGGGCAATGGGATCCTCATGCTCGGCGGCGCGTTGAATCCAGTGGGCGGCTTTGACGCGATCTTTATTGACGCCTCGACCGTTGCGGTAGCATTGGCCCAGCATTCCTTGGGCTTGGGAATTATTCAGGGTGGCGGCGCGTTTGAAATGATCCACGGCCTTGGCGTAGTCCGGTTGCTCGCCCAAGCCGTCGTAATAGTTCAGCCCCATGTGATAATGAAACGCAGCTTCATCTCGGTCTTTGGGCGCGCCGGCTGCCGGCGTGGCAGATTGTGCCCAGACCGTCAACGACAGCATCAGCATGATGCATATTTTTTTAAAATTCATGTCCCCCTCCTTTGTGCGAGCGTCCTCGGGAAGGATAAATCGTGTTTGGGGATCGGCAAGCGGCAGTTATGCACAAGGCGGTTGTTTGACTTCGTGCCGAGGCACCTCTAATTTGCGCCATGCTTTTGTGGCGCGCAACGATTCCGAATGATTGGCTGCCCAAGGTGTTGGCCAATCTGGATGGGGTGTTGCTGGACCATTGTCATCTGGAGCGGAAGGCGGCGACCAGCGCGTTGAATCTCATCAAGTATCCGGAGCTGGCCGGGCACGCGCGGGAGCTGAACGCGATTGCGTTGGAAGAACTCAGTCATTTCGAATTGTTGATGCAGGTGTTGGATCAGCGCGATGTTCGATTTGGTTTATCGCAAAGTAGCCCGTGGATCAACGGGCTGATGCGGTTCATTCGCAAGGGCAGGCGGGAGCAGGTAATTGATCACTTGATCGCCGCTTCGTTAGTGGAAGGGCGCAGTTGCGAGAAATTCCAATTGTTAGCCGAGGCATTGAAGGAAAGGGAGCCAAAGCTGGCGGCGATGTATGCGGAGCTCGTGAAAAGTGAAGGCGGCCATTATTCGCATTTCTGGCTGATGGCTTGTCAGATCAATGATGCCGAGGCGCATGAGCGCTTGGATGCTTTTTTGAATTTGGATGCAGAACTAATTCGGCAATCGCATGATTTGCCAATTTTGCACTAAGCGGTTTTCTCGCCGATGGAGCGCAGGTACTCGTGAGAATATAGGCCAGCATTGTGTCCGTCCTGCCAAAGTATTTGCACAGCATATCCGCCGACCGGTTGGAGACGTTTCACCTGAAAGGAGGACTCGGTTAATTTCGATTCGGTTCCTTTGGCTATATTACCCATTATATCCATTTCTCCGGCGCATGAAGCGCAGGGGCATGCCCGCCGAACGGTTTCGAGTGAAATAAAGTGTTCGACGCCATCTTCCCACTTAAGTGCGAGCTCCGAGCCGATGGGCTGTAAATCCAGCAAACGCATATAGTTTTATAACTAAAATTGGGTTCACTGTAAAAAGTTTGTCTGGGTGAACTTTTTTTCTTGAAGCAATGTTCCGCCTTGGGCAAGTTCTGGCTATGCTTAAGTTTTTTGCAAATCGGTGGACATGCCTCGTGGTTTTTGCGTCGGGCGTGGCAGCGTTCTTTACGAGTTGCAGTCAGCCGGCTGAAAAAGCGGGCGAAGGTGATCCTAGGGCTTCCGCTGGTGGGAGTGGTAAACTGCAGGTGACCACTACGGTCAACATGGTTAGCGATCTCGTGCGCCAGGTGGGAGGTGATCATGTGGAGGTTACCGAAATCATGGGACCCGGTGTGGATCCGCATCTATAC
>DPAW01000082.1:6286-10041 GCA_003517285.1 Verrucomicrobiales bacterium | reverse complement strand
CTCGGTGGCATCGAGCACGTGCAAAATGAGCTCGGCGCTGGCCATGCTGTCGTAGCTGCGCCGGATACCTTCGGCCTCGATGGCATCGGCCGCCTCGCGTAGGCCGGCGGTGTCAATGAACACCACAGGGATACCGCGAATATTGGCGGTTTCCTCAATGGTATCGCGCGTGGTGCCGGCGGTAGGGGTGACGATGGCACGGTCGTGCCCAAGCAGTTGATTGAGCAAACTGGATTTGCCGGCGTTGGGCCGACCAATGATCGCGGCGCGGATACCACGGCGCAGGATGCGACCTTCGTTGGCGGTGGCGAGGAGTTGGTCGATGAAGTCCAGCGCGGATTCCAATCGGCCGATGAGTTGGACCTGTGTGTCCGGCACGATGTCTTCATCGGGAAAATCAATGTGCGCCTCGAGATGGGCGAGCACGTTCATCAGATCGTCGCGCAACTGGCCGATGCGTTGGCTGAGTTTGCCCGCGAGCTGTTCGTTGGCGGCGGCTAGAGCGAGATCGGTGCGGGCATGAATCACATCGCTCACGGCCTCAGCCTGCGCCAGATCGATACGGCCATTCAAAAATGCGCGTCGCGTAAACTCTCCCGGCAAAGCACTGCGCGCCCCGGCGGCCAGCACGGTTTGCAACACGGCTTGGCTGGCCACCATACCGCCGTGGCAGGTGATCTCCACAGTGTCCTCCCGCGTGAACGTGCGCGGGGCGCGCATCACGGCCAGCAGCACTTCGTCAACGACACGTTCCTCGGCATCGATGATGTTGCCGTAATGCAACGTGTGCGTCGTCGCTTCGCTGGGTATTTTGGAACTGGAACCGATCGGGCGGAAACAACGGCCGGCAATAGCAAACGCATCGTTGCCTGAGAGCCGAATGACCGCCAGCGCACCTTCGCCGAGCGGCGTGGCAATGGCGGCAATGGTATCGTCAATCATGACCCGTTAATGCGGACAATCGCCTTGTTCGGGATCCTGCCCTTGCAGAAAGAGCCGCGCTTTCTGGTAACTTTTTTTGTGCAAATAATGCAGCAGATCCGGCGAGGTGCCGCGCGGCAGGCTGGCGGTCAAGGCATCCAACCGACCGAAGATCGCCATCAGATCCGGCTTGGGCTCGGCCTGCACGCGCCCCACAGCCTCCTCCAGCTCGATCAAGGTATCGAGAATCGCCTGCTCGGTCTTGGTCATGCGGTTGAGATAACGTGCAAGCTGCGGAAAAGACAAGCATGAGCTTGCGCTTGCTAACCGACCATGAAAACACTCGGCCGTGGCGGAGACGCAGACATTTCAGCGGCCATACATTCTCGGCATTGAAGGTGGAGGCACGCGAACGACCGCGCTATTGGTCGATGCCCGCGGGCGCGAGATCCAACGCGCCACCTTCGGCCCGGGCAATGTACGGCTGCTGGATGACCGCGCGTTGGGGCAGTTGCTGCGGCAGGTGGCGAAGCAATTTGAATCCCCCGCCGCCATTGGCCTCGGCTTGGCCGGTGCACGGCACACCAAAGACCGCGCGCGCGTGCAGACGGTGGTTTCGAAAATCTGGAAAGCCACGCCGTGTATGGTAACGCATGATTTGGAGATCGCCTTAACCGGAAGCGGACCCCAGAAAACTGCCGTGCTGGTGTTGTCCGGAACCGGCTCGTGTTGTTTCGGCAAAACGTCGGACGGACGCACGGCCAAGATGGGCGGGTGGGGTCATATCCTAGGCGATAAAGGAAGCGGTTTTGAAATCGGCCTGCGCGCCCTGAAAGCGGTGGTGTTTTACTTTGACCGCGACGGCACCTGGAGCCGACTGGGCAAACGCCTGCTCACGGCCACCGGCACCAATGAACCCGATGATCTGATCGATTGGGTGGCCACTGCGGACAAGCACGCCGTTGCCGCCCTCGCCCCCGAAGTCTTTGCCGCCGCCAAGAAACGGGACCGAATCGCCCGCGACATTCTCGAAGGAACCGCCGGCATGCTGGCCAAGGACGCCGTGAACTGCGCACGCAAATTAGCACAAAAAAATAAGCCCGTTCACTTTGTGTTGGCCGGCGGCGTGCTGCGTGGTCAACCAGCCTTTGCCCGCAAGGTCAGCCAATCCATTCGCGAGCGCTGGCCTCAGACCACGGTGCAAGTGCAGGAACACGACGGTGTTTGGGGCGCGATCGAGCTCGCCAAAAATCTTCTGAAAGACGCCGCCCAACCAATCACTCCTTCAATCCTCAGCCCTCAACCCTCAACCCACGTTCCTCCTACCGAACAACGCAATCCACGCTCGATGGACCTCGACCGCCTTCCCCTGCCCGCCGCGATCGATCTGATGCTCACGGAAGAACAACGCGCGGCCAAGGCCGTACGGACGAAAGGAAAAACCATCGCGCGTCTAGCGGGTTGGGTGGCCAAGGCACTGGCGAATGGCGGTCGGTTATTTTACGTAGGCGCCGGCACCAGCGGACGACTGGGCGTGCTGGACGCCAGCGAATGTCCGCCCACCTTTCGGGCGCGCCCGGAACAGGTGCAAGGCATTATCGCCGGCGGACCGCGGGCCTTAACGCAGGCCATCGAGGGGGCCGAGGATGATGCCGATGCCGGCGGGCGAGCGATTCAATTTCGCGGCGTGAACAAAAAGGACGTGGTGATCGGCATCGCCGCCAGCGGCAACACGCCGTTTGTGTGGGGCGCGCTGGAGACCGCCGCTCAACGCGGCGCACGCACGGCGTTGATTTGTTTTAATCCCACTCTCAAAAGCCGCGCCAAAGTGCCGCAACTCATCTTGGCACCAGCCATCGGCCCGGAAATACTCACCGGCTCCACGCGCCTGAAGGCCGGCACGGCGACCAAGCTGATCCTGAACTGTATTACCACCCTCGCCATGGTGCGCCTCGGCAAAGTGGCCGAAAACCTCATGGTGGATGTGGATCCGAAAAATGAAAAACTACGCGACCGAGCCATGCGCATCGTCATGACTTTGCGCGAGGTGGATGCCAACACCGCCCGAGCAGCACTGGCCAAGCATGGCTGGGTAGTGCAGGACGCGTTGAAGCAGTTGCAGTAAGTTCTTCTCTTTTCGGTTAGGGGAGGGTGCTTCTTAGGGTGTTGAGGGATTGGGGGCCGATAAGAATTTTTTCGATGATGCCATCTGAATCCAAAATGAAATAGGTAGGGAACGATTGCACATCGCCGTAGGGTTCTGTTGGCAGCACGGCGGCTTTGCCCACGGGAAATTTGGCGCCTGTGCGGCGCACAAACGCGTCCAAGCTGGCGGGGGTTTCCTGGCTGACAGCGAGGATGCGCAGATCGCCGCGGGGGGTCTCGTCATAGATTTGGTTTAGGATGGCGACAGATTGCTGGCACGCGGGGCTAGTGGCGCGCATAAGCATGACGATGACGCGCGTGTTGCGGGATTTCTCAATGCTGTAGCCGCGGCCGTCGGTGGCATAAAACTCGATGTTGGGCGCGTGCCGGTTCAAATAATCTTCGGTCCAAATTTGAGTGATGGGATTCAGTGTACCCGCAAACAGGCTTTCGGCCATACCGCGGGTCTGCTCGTCCAACCCCGCCGGTGCCGGGGCTTTGCCTTCAGCGATTTCCTGCGCCTGTTGCATGACGTTGGCCACCTGGCCGACGCGATCGAACGCTTCGTTGGCATTTTCCACGTGCAAACCCACATTGGCGGCGTACCCGTGCTTGAGCCCGGCCACGATACTCAGGCAAGCGATGAAGGAAAAGAGCGTGCCAAACCCAGCCAGCCAGCGGCGCGGAAT
>DPAW01000082.1:2881-5891 GCA_003517285.1 Verrucomicrobiales bacterium | reverse complement strand
ATGAATCCGAACCATTGACCGAATGAGGCGAAAAACATCTTCAAGCCGCGCGTCTTGGTATCGGCCACAATCACATCCTGCATTTGGTTGAGATTGCCGGTAAGCTGCACATTGTCTGCGGCGCCGGGGCTCCAGACCAAGCCGGCCACCGCCACGCCTCCCAGAAGACAGCCAAACAACCCCAGCAACAGGCTGGCAAACGCCTTACCACAGGGCTTGGGCTGCAGGGCCGCATCAGCCGGGGCCTCAGGCGCGGGCAACACCTCGGTGGGCGGCGCTGGAGGAATGGGCTCGGTCATGCTCTGGCTGGCAATGTAACCTCGATTTTGCGGTTTTGTCGAGGGTGCCTCACTTGGGTGGGGGAAATTCCTTGCGTGATCGACAAGGAGGCAGGAGGTTGTGACGGATGCGCACGGTTATCTATCCCGGGAGTTTCGACCCCCTCACCAACGGCCACTTGGATGTGGTGGAGCGGGCGTCCAAGCTGTTTGACCGGGTCATCGTGGCGGTGGCGGCCAATGCCGACAAGCGGCCGATGTTTACACAGGCCGAACGCAAACGGCAGATCAGCACGGCGGTGAAGCCGATGAAAAACGTTGAGGTTGCGACATTTCAGGGGTTGCTGGTGGACTTTGCCGAGGCCCACCGGGCGCAGGCGATTATTCGCGGACTGCGGGCGGTGTCCGATTTTGAATTTGAATTTCAGCTCGCCTTGATGAATCGTAAATTGAAGGAGGAGATTGAGACCATCTTTATGATGCCTCGCGAGTCCTACACTTTTCTTAGCTCGCGTCTGGTGAAAGAAATTGCCGGACTGGGCGGAGAAATCGGCGCGTTTGTTCCGGCCAATGTGGAGCGCGCGCTGAAGCGTAAACTGAAACGTTAACCCGTTTTCCGGCTGGTTAGTTTTGGAACAGCCCGCCGGATGACACAAAAGGAGGGTGTCTTATGCCAATCAAAATCCACTTGGATCAGCTCAAGAATCAGGATGTTCACCTCTCCGGCGAACTGCCGGCCGCCGAACTGGATCTCGCCATCGGCGGTCCGAATGACCTCATCCGTTCGACCGAAGCCCTGCATTTTCAGCTCGATGCCTCCCGCACCGACGACTCCGTATTCGTCCATGGCAGCTTAAAAATCAGCTTCACCTGCGACTGTGCCCGATGCCTGGAACCCTTTGTCCACACAATGGAAATGCCCAATTGGAGCTGCATATTGCCTCTAAAAGGCGACGATGCCATCGAGGTAATTGGCGAATATGCAGACTTGACCCCGTGGATGCGTGAAGATATTTTGCTCGGCCTTCCGCACCACCCCCTGTGCGATGAATCGTGCAGAGGGCTGGTATTTAAGCAGGAAACGCTGCCCGCAGAGGACGTCGAAGAGACTAATCGCTGGAGCGCTTTGGATCAGTGGAAGCAGCAACGATAACCTTTAGGCCACAGAACAATGGCGGTACCGAAACGACGAACTTCACGAAGCCGACGACGCAAGCGCATCGCGTCTAACAGCGCGCTCACCTTACCCAAGACCCAGGCCTGCGAACAATGTGGCGAACCCACACTGCCACACCGCGTCTGCCCCAGCTGCGGCTTTTATAAAGGCCGACAGATCGTCACTGTCAAAGGCGGATTATAAATCCAGCCGCATTGCGACCACAGCTATGTTAGGGAGCCCTTCATGGGCTCCTTTATATTTCCCCTCCCTGCCCTTTGGGCGTCTGGCCTTGCCCGCCAGGCTCCTTGCCCTTATCATGACCCACATCGACCACCCAGCGTGGCCCTGAATCCATGAGCGAATCCAACCAGCTGCAAGGCTGCGCCATCACCGGCATCGGCTCCTACGTCCCCGAGCGCGTGCTCACTAATGCCGATCTCGCTGAAATGGTGGATACCAACGACGAATGGATCACCACCCGCACCGGCATCAAGCAACGCCGCATGGCCGCCGAGGGCGAATTCACCTCCACCATGGCTGTCGCTGCCGCCCGCAAAGCATTGGCTCAGGCCGAGCTAGAACCGGCCGATCTCGATCTCATTGTCGTGGCCACCATCACGCCCGACATGCCCTTCCCCGCCACCGCTTGTCTGGTACAGCAGGAACTGGGCGCCGCTAAGGCCGCCGCGTTTGATCTGGAAGCGGCTTGTTCCGGATTTATCTATGCCCTCGAAGTGGGCCGCGCCTTTATTGCCAGTGGCGTTTATCAAAACGTACTGATTGTCGGCGCCGAAAAACTGTCCTCCATCATCGACTGGACCGACCGCAACACCTGCGTGCTCTTCGGCGACGGGGCCGGAGCTGCGGTGCTCCAACGCCGCGAAGGCGCTCGGGGCGTGCTCGCGACCCGCTTGGGCAGCGATGGCACCAAGGCCGATATCCTAGCCATGCCCGGCGGCGGCTGCCGTCAACCCGCCACCGTCGATTCAGTCAACGAGCGTATTCACTTCCTCAAAATGGAGGGCAAAGAGGTGTACAAAAACGCCGTCACCGCCATGACCTCAGCGGCCAAGGATGTGCTTGAGCGCAGCGACGTGAGCATTGAGGACATCAAATGCATCATTCCGCATCAGGCCAACCAACGCATCATCAACGCCATCGGCGATCGGCTGGGGGCGCGGGAGGATCAGGTGTTTGTGAATCTCCAGAAATACGGCAACACCTCCGCCGCCAGCGTGGCCGTGGCCCTTGATGAAGCGCTTTCTTCGGGCAAAATTGAACGCGGCGATAAGATACTCATCATCGCCTTTGGCGCCGGCCTCACTTGGGGTGCCACGGTGTTGGAGTGGTAAATAACTCCCCAGCTAAACCGGCCGTCGCGGTTGCTTTTTCACCATTCCGGCGGTAAAGTAGGGCAAATGGAAACCGCGCCGCCCCCTCCGCCACCCGCCCCGGCTCCCGCTGAAGCCGCCCCACCGGCTCCGCCTGCAGCGCCCACTCCAATCGATTTAGGGGCCCCACCTCCTCCTCCCGGAGCCGAGCTCGCACCGCCTGCCCCCCCCCCCCCCCCCCC
>DPAW01000082.1:0-2587 GCA_003517285.1 Verrucomicrobiales bacterium | reverse complement strand
CCTGCCCCCCCCGCCACCGCGCCAGAAGCCGCCCCTCCCCCGCCACCTGGTGCTGAAACGGCCCCGCCCGCGCCGCCAGCAACTGAGTCCGATTCCGCTCCACCCGCGCCACCAATGGCTCCGGAAGCCCCCATTGCCGAGGAAACACCTGAAATCATTCCCGCCGCCCCTACCTTGGAACAAGCGGCAGTGGCCGAAGTCGCCCCGGAAACTTTACCCGCAGGCGAAGTCGCCCCTGCCGCAGAAGCGGCTCCCGAGATTTCCATTGCCGAACCTGAGCAAACGCCTGCCGAGGAGGCTCCGGCCACTGAAGGCGGCGGCAATGAGGCCGAAGGCAAAGACGGCATCATCCTTTCCGCCGAGGATATTGCCCTCAAAAAAATCCCACTCAAAGACCGGCCCAAGGACGAAACCGCCGGCGGCGTGCAATTGGCCGAGGACGAGGACATTAGCCTGCGTTTCCCCGCCGGTTATCTCAGTATCTCCGATGAAACCTCCGAGTGCTGGAACGGTCTGGAGCCGGACATGTCCATTGAGGACGAGGACTTGCGCCTTTTCGATCTCATTCTGCAGGATGCCGTCAATGAAGACGTGGCCGACCTTCACATCAAGGAGGATGAGTACGTCCACTTCCGCATGAGCCGTGGCTTGCGCGACCGCGACTTTCCCAAGCCGACCAAAAAATGGATTGAGCGAGTCATCTTCAGCATGTGCCCCGAGCACTTTGTGGAGGATTTCAAGAAGGATCGGGAGGTCGATTTCTCGTACTTCAACCCCAAGTTTGGCCGGTTCCGTGTGAACGTTTTTTCCCAAACCGGAAAATGGGCAATGGCAATGCGGTACATCAAAAACGATCTGCCGCCCATTGAGAAGCTGGGCATCAACCCCATCTGCCTCAAGCTCGCCGAAGCCAAGCGTGGCCTCACCCTGCTGGCGGGCATTACCGGCTCCGGTAAATCCACCACCATGGCCGCCATGGTGATGCACTTGAACAAGAATTTCCGCCGCCATATCGTCACCATTGAGGATCCGGTGGAAATGATGTTTGCCGACGAACAATGCGTCATCGAGCAGCGCGAAGTGGGCCTCGATACCATGAGCTTTAATCGCGCCCTCAAGAGCGCCCTCCGTGAGGATCCCGACCTCGTGCTGGTGGGTGAGATGCGGGATGCCATCTCCATCGGCGCGGCCATGCGCGCGGCCGATACCGGTGCCATGGTGCTCTCCACTGTTCACACCCGAACTGCCGCCTCCGTACCCGGCCGTCTGCTGGACTTCTTCCCGGAAGAAGAACGCGAGATGCAGCGCAAGAAATACAGCGAGGTCATCGTGGGTGCCATCGCCCAACGCATGTGCCCCACACTTGATGGCGGTATGGTGCCCGCGCAGGAAATCATGATCGGCACCCCGCTCGTGAAGCAGAAGATCTTCGACGGCGAACTCAACAAGCTCCCCGCCTGCATTGAGGTCTCCGGCGATGATGGCATGATTAGCTTCAACCGCTACATGTACAACCTCGTGCAGGAAGGCCGCATATCCAAGAAGGTGGCCTACGAAAACTGCACCAGCGCCCAGCAGCTGGAGATGTGGTTCCAAGGCATTGAGATCAGCGCTGGCATCGTTTAGGTTTTCATTTCAATTAAATACAATAATGCCAGTGAACAACTCACCGGCATTTTGCTTGACCACCTCAGGTCACAAGCGTTTTATCACCTCAAGGAGGACGCTTCTTTTCTGGAAGCAATGGGAGGTGGAATATGACGACATACCTCAAGAAACAAGAGGTGGAGTTCAAGGATCCCAGCACTGGCGAGGTTTTATCCGTGCTCGAAGAACTCGAGACGCCGGGAACGGAGTATCTGAACATAACCCTGAAAGACGACGAAGGATGGAAATTGGACGTCTATGAGAATGGCTTTGTGGAGTTCTATGAACTCAACTACGACAAACGCGTGGTTGGCAGGAACGTAACACACGAGCGAGTCATTCAAATGTGGCGGATGATGCAGGAGGGCAAACGCGATGAGTTGAAAAAGCTCCTGAAGAAAAAGCCCGACCCTGATCAAGCCTAAGGCGCCATTCAATTAACTCAACGCCCGTAGCGATTGCCCGAGCATATCGGCCGTCCGCTGCGTGGCGCCTTTGTTTGCCTCCACCACACCCCTAGCCGCCTTCCCCAATGCCTCCCGTTCGGTAGGGTTTTCCAACAAAAAACCCACTGTTTCCGCCAAACCCACTTCATCCTGAACCTGCCTAGCCGCCTTGGCTTGGAGAAGTTCGCGCACCACGGCCCGGAAGTTCTGCATAAAGGGTCCGAACACCAACGGGCGGCCCAAGGCTGCCGGCTCGATCGGATTCTGTCCTCCTTGCGCCGTTAAGCTTTTGCCCACAAACACCAGCAACGCCGTTTCATAAAACGCCGTCAACTCGCCGGTACTATCGACCAACAACACATCCGGCTGGGCCGGCGCTTTGTCCAGTTCTGTTCGGCAGGCCACCTTCCAGCCGGCCGTTTGCAGTTGCTCCCGTACCGCAGCCCCTCGTTCAAAATGGCGAGGCACAATCACCAAAAACAAATCCGGCGCCA
>DPAW01000083.1 GCA_003517285.1 Verrucomicrobiales bacterium | reverse complement strand
GATCGGGTAAGGAGCAAAATATTTTTTCGGAGCGACCAAAGGTACGTGTGGCCTTACGAATCCCACTGCCAAAAAGAAGGGCTTTTCCATATCCTTGTATTTGTGAAGGAGCTCGACGGCTTTCTGTGCCGTTTTGCCGTCCGAGTGAACCAGATCATCGCCCTCGGCCTCGACGACATTGAAGCTTTGGCTACTACCCGTGCCTTCCTTCAAGCCTCCTGGATTATTCGACAACTGTTGGGCTAGTCCGGTCACCTTCGTTTCCGGGCCTTTGCTGTTGTAGGCCTCATTCCATGATTCCGGATCGTCGGCCCCGTCACTGCCCTTTGTGATGTCGGGAGGAACGCCCATGTGAAAGATTTTCGAAATGCGGGCGCTGTGATAGCCATTCTTTTTGAAGTGCTGGGCCCAACTATCCTTGTCTACACCGACTTCCTTACGTCCGCTCGTGTAACCCGTAGCCTTGCTGGCATAGGGGTAATATCCAAACATGAGGGATGCCCGCGAAGGACCGCAGAAAGTGGCTTGGCAATAGGCCCGAGTGAACCGGGTACCCTCCGTGGCCAGTCGGTCGATGTTCGGTGTCTGGCAGAGTTTGTTCCCGTAACAACCCAAAGCAGTCGCAGTGAGGTCGTCGGAGATGATGAAGAGAACGTTGTAGCGCTCGCGGGCATTCAGGGCTGCAGCACTGAGAATCAATATGATGGTGACGAGGCGTGAGGTCATGTTAACTCTGCAGCACGCTCCAGCCATCCCGGTACGCACGGTGGATTTGTTGGTTCGCCTGTTTGTCATTAGGGATGGTGGCCTTCATTGCGTCCCATTCGAGCCAGCGGGGCGAGTGCTGCATGGCGATGTTGCCGAGCAGGATGAACTCGGTGAGATCCGCTGCAAATTCGATGGGAGAAAGCAGGCCCTTCTGTTCACCTTTCAATACGGCATTCACAAAGGCATCGTGATGTCCGATGGGGTTCAGTTCGGGCAGGGTTACCTCTGAAGATTTCCTGGTAGGCAACAGGATGGGGCTGTTGCCATGCCGCAGGACAAGGAGACCGGCCTCTCCCTTCAGCACGCAACCAAACCGGTATTTGATGCTCTCAGGAATCGCCGCCGTAAGGGCTTTAGGCGGGCGTTCGCGGCCGCTGACCCAGTTAACTGTTAGATCGCCGTCGGTATGGCGTGTGGCGGGGAAGAGATATTCGACGCGCTCATTGGTCGTCCAGTTGTGTTGATTGGGGATACGGGTTTTCGATCGCACTTTGCGCGGTGCGGTAAGTTCCAGACCACGATACATGGCATTGAAAATGTGGCATCCCATGTCACCTAGGGTGCCGGTGCCAAAGCCCTGCCGGCGGCGCCAGTTTTTGGGATGATAATAGCCCTCAATAAAGGGTCGTTTTTCGCCGACTCCCAGCCAGCCTTCCCAGTTTAGGTCGGCCGGTACGGGATCCTGCTGGTTCGGCAACGGCTTCAGGTCGCCCCAGCTTTTTCCGCAGATCACCCATGCCTCCGTCACCTTGCCAATTAGTTGGCGCCGGATCAAATCCACCGCAGTGCGGTCATGTTTACTGGAAGCGCCTTGAGTGCCCATTTGTACAATCTTCCCATTGCGTTCGGCCGATTGTCTCAAGGCGCGGCATTCGCCGATGTTTTGCGCGAGAGGTTTTTGCAGATACACATGCTTACCAAGGTTCATGGCGCTCAAACCCATGATCCCGTGCATATGGTCGGGCGTGGAAATGCTGACGATATCGATGGACTCACGGCCGTCTTGCAACATCTGCCGCCAATCGGAGTAGGTTTTGGTTCCTGGATAATTCGCCTTCAGTTTTTTGGCCGGGCCGGAATCCACATCGGCGGCTGCTACGAACTTCACTTTCGAATGGCCAGCCAGCGCCTTGATGTCCGCGGTACCCCGTCCACCGATGCCCATGGCGGCATACTGCAGTTTCTGCATGGGTGACCCGGCCGCCCACGAATGTCGGCTGACAAAGGGCGCGCTCACGGCGAGGCCCGAGCTGGCGATAAATTTTCGGCGATTCATGGAAGGTACGGCACACATCATGTTTATTTAGTTTTAGGTATTTCCCGGATACGCAGGTTGCGAAACTCCACCTGAGAGCCGTGGCCGAGCAGGGCGATGTGGCCTTTGGTCGGCCGTTTGTGACGGGTCATGTCTGCTTTGTCCAATATGGTGACCTCATTTAAAATGACTGTGATGAAATTTCCTTCGGCTCGAATCTCCTGCCGATTCCATTCGCCAACTGGCTTGAGATGCCCGCGTTTGGCGGCGGCGCGTTTGTAGATCGATCCGTGATACTGTGTGGGATTCAGCTTGGCATAACGCGGTGCGGAGTCATCAAGAATCTGGATCTCCATGGCGTTCTTGGCTGGATTACCGGTGAGTGGGGCCCGGATACCGATGCCGTTGTTGGCTCCGGGTGTCAGCTTGAACTCAAATTGAAAAATGAAATTGGTGTACTCCTTGGCCGTGTAAATTTTAGCTCCCTTGCTTTTACGAGGCAAGGCAGTTAATACGCCATCTTGGGCCTGATAGCCCTCGGTTTGCCCAACCCAACCCTTCAGGTCTGTTCCATTGAACAACAGGATGAAGTCCGCCGGTTTCGGGGATTCGGCCCAAAGCGTGAATGAGAGCAACACCATGAAAAATGCACTTCGCATGAACGGCCTTGAGATTAGCGGCAGAGGGGGCGGGTATTCGAGCTTTTTACCCCGGGAAAAACTCGTGAAATTCATTGAACGAAAAAGGGTGCATCTGACGTCGGATGACTCATCATGAGGCTGATGATAGGTCGTTGGATTATTCTGCTGGGATTGCTGGGCGCGCTGTGGTGTTCGGCGGTGTTGGCTGCCAAGCCGCCGAACATCATTCTCATTCTCGCCGACGATCTGGGCTATGGCGATCTGGGATGTTTTGGGCAAAAGACACTAAAAACCCCGCGACTGGATGCGATGGCGCTGGAGGGGATGCGGTTTACGCAGTTTTATTCAGGCAGCACCGTGTGCGCACCTTCACGCAGTGTGCTGCTTACCGGCCGGCACATGGGGCGCACAGTGGTGCGCGGCAATTCCACGCAGCCGATTGTCATCCGGCCCGATCAACCGACGCTTGCCTCAATGCTCAAGGGCGCGGGTTATCGCACGGCGTGCATTGGCAAATGGGGCGTGGGCACGCCGGATAATTTCGCCAACCCCAACGACGTGGGGTTCGACCATTTTTACGGCTATATCAACATGTGGCATGCGCATAATTTTTATCCGGAATTTCTCATCCGCAATGGTAAGGTGGAAAAACTGCGCAACGAGGTGGCGCCGCGTTGGAAGGCGATGCAGGATCCCAAACAACCGATGGCAGGCCGCGGCGTGGCGGTGAAGCGTGTGGATTATGCGCCGAATCTATTTACCGCCGATGCGCTGAAGTTTATTCGCGATCATCACCGACACCCGTTCTTTCTCTACTACGCCCTGAACGTTCCGCACGCCAACAACGAGGCGGGCAAGGCCGGCATGGAGGTGCATGATCTGGGCGAGTTT
>DPAW01000162.1 GCA_003517285.1 Verrucomicrobiales bacterium | reverse complement strand
TCAGAGGCCGCTTACAAAGCTGCTGGTTTACCGGATAACAACCAGCCTTATATTTTCCGAAGAGACGATGAGAAGCCCGATCAACTGGCCGTGACCCAGTTTTGTTACGGCAAATCAAAGGGGCATCAAACATAGCTAGCACGCTGCCTTGATCGACATAATTTTGTATCCATTCAGTCAGCTGAAAATCCCCTTTTGACAATCCAATTTGCTCCAAACAGGCTTTACCACTTTTTATACTGATAGAACATATTCCATCCGGATTCTTGTACCCCCACGCTAAATCAACCCCGAGAATATGAAGCACAGTCAGCCTTCTCTTATGATCTGTTCCGCCACTAGGCGTCCTGAACGCATTGCAGTGTTAAGCGAGGGAACGCCCATATAGTCACCACAACGGTATAACCCGGCACGAATCTTGCAATTCCTATCATCACGTGGCAATGGAGATGGGGGTACAGGGTTTGGTATCAAATATGTTTTAAGATGGCGTAATTCGTTTGGGTCTATCCCGTACCATTCTCGAAGTTGAAACCTAACCAGTTGATCTAGGTCAGCGTCATTAAAATACTCTCTTTTAACTACGCTAGCGCTTATTAAATATTTTCCCTCCGGCGCGTATTCTGCTTCTTCAGGCATAACCATCAGATTGTTTATGGGGCCATTCGAATCTGCATTTAGAATCAAGCGACCCGGTTGGGAAATCGGTTTATCGATTGCGTAATATATACATGCTACTCCTGTACGGCCTTCATCGGCCATATCCGTCTCTGTTAAAGCACAATTAGCCTTTTGGTCTGTGGCGATTACAATCACTTTTGCATTCAAAATTTGACCGGAGGATAATAGTAGGGATTCCCCTGAGACTTTCTCAGCTTTGGTATTAAGCATGAGTTGATCATTACCCACAAATTCAGCCAATTGTTTAGGTATTTCAGCCACTCCTAGGGAGGGAACGGAGGTCGAACCATTGGCGAAATGAGTAAAAACCTCTTCAAATTTTCTGACCGAAGTTCTTAGTTGGGGCTCAAGAAAAACCCCTGAGAGAAAAGGGCGCCAAAAATGTTGCAGCATGGATTCAGTGAAGCCCAATGATTGCATAACTTCTAGGGTCGATGACTCATCTGGAAAACCTTTGGTTGAGAGCAATCCAAGTCGGAGAAATCCTACTTTGATTTTGTCACTTAATCTACCGATTGGATTACACAGCGTCTTTAATGTTTTGAGTGGTTGCCTGAAAGGATCTGCCATTTCATGGAACTGCCCGTTAAGACGGATAGTTGCCCCCGGGTAAAGCTCATGTAAGTTTAGGCGATCATAGTTAAGTACGAGTTTCGCTTCCGGGTATGAGGTAAGTAGGACCTGAAAACCGCGATCAAGACGGTAACCGGCATATACGTCCGTCTGCAAACGCCCTCCGACACGATCTGAAGCCTCAACCAGATATACCGACCGACCCGCTTTCCTTAGGTAGTAAGCACAGGTGAGGCCAGCCATTCCAGCCCCCACAATGACAACTTCATGATTTTTGTTTGATCCATTCAAAACCGCAAAAAGTTCGCACCATTTGGGATAAATGGAAATGAAACAGAAAGTGAAGATCTACCGGACTGGGACGATATCTTCTTCCCACCCATTAAGAAGTGCTTTCAGGCGAGCCCCTTCTTTTGGTTGTTGAAGCAACAAATCGGTTTCTTCTGCCAGGTCCTTAGACAAATCGAAAAGCCATTCCTCAGTTGGACCTTCGGTTTTACGAACAAACTTCAGGTTGCCATCTCGCACCGCAGACCAAGTTCGCTCACCCCGTTTACCCCGCCAGAAAAGAGTGCGGGGAATATTTGGTTTACGCTCCACCAGATGCTGCACGATATCAATCCCTTCCAACTGCTTATTAGGCGCCCTTGCTTTGGTTAGATTAAGGATCGAACGGGTTAGATCAAATGTAGCACATACTTGGCTACTTTCTTGCCCCGCGGGCAATTTGCCGGGCCAGCGCATGATCAGCGGAACTCGAATACCTCCCTCAAGTGTCGTACTCTTTGCGCCTCGTAATGGACCCATATGGGCGGCTGGAGCAAAGCCACCGTTGTCCGATACAAAAATCACCAGCGTGTTTTGCTCCAGGTCATGATGCTTTAGCGAATCCAGCACGCGACCGACCTCGGAATCGAGATCCTCCAGCATGGCAACGTAAGTATCCGGATCGGGGGTCATCCAATTTTCCTTGGTGATTTTTTTATCTACGTCCTTCGGGCCTTGAAAGGGAAAGTGTGGGCTTTCGTGGGAGACAAACAAAAAGAACGGTTTGTTTTTATTGCGTGCAATGAAGTCGGTGGAAGACCCCGTAATCAGATGTGTCATATACCCCTCTGAATGCACCGGTAAACGACCACGAAAGAGAACGTGTAAATCACTTGTTTCACGGTGGTTGAAGTAATGTACATTACCGCCTAGATAACCGAAAAATTCGTCCCAGCCATGTTCTATCGGATTGAAGTGTGGCTCATAACCCAAGTGCCACTTGCCGAAAATCCCCGTAACATAGCCGGCCTTTTTCAACTCACCCGGCAAGACGACCTGTTCAGCTGGTAACCCGAGTTGTCGACGATCAGCCAAGAGAATGGCATCATCATACCGACCCACATTTCCAGTGCCGATAGCGCATTCAAGTCCGCCGGCCCATTGAGGATAACGCCCCGTCAGTAACGCCGTACGCGTAGGGCTGCACTCCGTTCCGTTGGAATAATGCTGCGTAAACCGCACGCCCTCCTTCGCAAGACGGTCAATAATCGGAGTTTTCGCCTTCGGATGGCCATAGCAACCGAGATCGCCATAACCCATATCATCAGCAAGAATTAGGACAATGTTAGGTGGCGCAGCCTGAAGTTTCAGTGCCCCAACAAAGATGACGAACGCAGCAAGAAACAAACGCATCAGCTAACCTTTTTCAAACGACTCACACGCCCGGTGGCGACCCATTCGGCGACGATGATGTTACCGTCGTTGTCGAAGCAGGCGTCGTGGGGATGAACGAATTTGCCGGCGACCCACGTCTCGGGCTTGCCGCGGTTCACCTTCTTCTGCTTCACCACGCCCTCGACATCATCGCCGAGGCGGGCGACGACTTTGTTGTTGTCGCCTAGTAAGGTCACGCGCGCGTGGAGCTCGGGCACGAGCAAGAGATTTTTGTGGGAATCCAAGTTGGCCGGCAACCCATAGCCGGACAGGGTCTCGAGATATTTGCCGTCCAGCGTGAGGTATTGCAGGGTGTGATGGGCGCGATCGCAGACCACCACGCGTTCCTCGCGGCCCGGCCGGCGATCGATCCAAATGCCGTGCGGTGTGGCAAATTTCCCTTCGCCCTTACCCGGACCGCCGAACTTGGACACCCAGTTGCCGGCCTTGTCGTAGCGATGCACGTAAAACGAGCCGTAACCATCAGCCAGTAGAAATCCGCCGTCGTTGAGGAAGGCAAAATTGGTCGGCATAAACGCATCACGTCCCCACCGCTTGATACGTTTGGTGTCCTCGTCCTTTCGGTATACGCCGCTGTCCATCGGTGCGTATTTTTCCCAAACCTTCTCGCCCTTGAGCGTGAGCTTAGCGAATGCCTTCACGTTTTGGTAGGCGCACACGTAAAGGAACTGCTCCTTGCCCTCGGTCCGCACCTCGATGCCGTGGCCGCCGCCCTGGAATTGATTACCGAAGGCGCGAATGAATTTGCCCTTTTGATCGAACACAAAAATGGACGGATGATCCTTCAAGTTTTGCCGACCTTCATGAATGACGTACAGCAAGCCCTCGGTATCCACGGCCACATTATGAGTGGTCTGCCATGAGTACTTGGCTGGCAATTGCGCGAAGCCGTGCTGCACCTCGTACTGGTGTTCCCCTTTGCCGATGATGACCTGCTTGGGAGTTTTGTTGGCCAGCAACAGCTGTGGCATAGCGACGACCGCCGTAGAGGTGGCAAGAAATTGACGACGGGAATGAGGGGTCTTCATCGGTAAACGGGTTGATGGAGTGTACGCCGTAAGCCACCGGATGCAAGAGCGGAGGCTTACTCAAGCACCACTACCGGAAATGGGCTACCGCTAGTTTGGACTCCGTCATGTCGATAGCTAATCTGAGTCCATTGACCTGCGATAGGCAGGCGGAGTTCCATCCAGTCCCACGCCTTAGGGAGTGCGGGTTGGAGGGTTAGTTGTTTATCGGGGATGGAATAATACAGGCCGGCAAGGCCCTCGAGGTAGAGTAGAATTTTGCCCGCGTTAAAGTTGGAGTACTGATCGCCAAACAAACTGAGATCGCGACGGTAGGCCTCGGGTGCCATGGGGATTTTCCACTGCGGATGATAGTTGTAATGGATGAGATGATTGAGCGTGAGGTCGGTGGCTTCTTTTTTGAGGCGCTGGCGAAACATCCCGTCGAGGGTAAAGTAGGCGGTGTCGGGCGTGTAACCGAAGGCGTGATCGTCCTGTGATTTAAACTGCGTCATCGATTGCTTGGCCATGGCCAGTGGGAAAAAGGCGCCGTAGAATCCTTTGTGGCGGTCAAGCGCCCAGGCATGAACCATACGCTTGGCGTATTCGTTTGGGAAATGCGGCGAGCGCATACACCAGAAGGCGGTGGTCATGAGCATGCGGTTACTGGGCGCGGCAAAAAAGTTCGGTACCGCGTTGGCTTCCCAGCGTTGATCGAACATCAGCCGCACGTGCTTGGGGTCATCGCGGCGCACGAGCTGGTTCCAATTTGGCACATCGGCCTCGTTACCGGTCAGGCGGGCCATCTTTACGAGCGTGTCGGCTACCTCAAAGGTGTTCATCGCAAACCCAGGCAGTCGTTTCTCGTACAGCTTGGCGAAGTGCCCTTCGTAGCACGCCTTGAGGAACTGCACATCACCAGTGTGCTGATAAATCTGCCACGCGCCCAAAACATGCTCGGAGGTCTCCACCCCGTAGGCGCCACTGTGCCAGCTGATGCCCTTGTTATCTGAAAGCATCCGGAGGCCGTTGGGCGTTTCTCGGAAACGATTGTTCTGCGTGAGATGTTTCCAGGTAAGCACATTACCGTAGGCGTAGCGGCGGTGATTGCGCGTCCAGGCACCAACCTTAATTTGAAACGCCGCATCGTAGCGGTGTATGCCGAGGAAATTGTTCACCGCC
>DPAW01000232.1:3992-6091 GCA_003517285.1 Verrucomicrobiales bacterium | reverse complement strand
GCGCGCGTGAACCAATACGTGGACCAGACCGCGCCCTTCAAGATGGCCAAGGACCCCGAGCAAGCCGAGCGATTGGGCGAGGTGCTGTATAACCTCGTGGAAAGTTGCCGTCTATTGGCTGTATGGCTGCAGCCGTATTTGCCGGACACCAGCCGACGCATTTACGAGCAGTTGGGTTTGCCCACGGATACCGTGAATATTGCCGAATCCGGCTGGGGCGAACTCGCCGCCGGGCATCAGGTCAACAAGCCCGAGCCGTTGTTCCCGCGGCGCGATCAGTAGGGTTTACCCCAAATTATTTCCCGTTCCACTCCGCGTTTATCAGTTTGCGGAGGTGCGCCACTTTGGCTGGATTTTGTTTCGCGAGGTTCTTTGTCTCGTGTGGGTCCTTGGCCAAGTGATACAGTTCAATGGCCCCGTCGCCTTTGGCCCCCTTGGCGGCGCGGGTGGTCACGTTTTCCTTATGCGGCAGGATGAGTTTCCAGCCGGCCTCAATGCCCCAACGGTAGGTTAGATTTTTGCCGGGCTCGAATGTGTCCACGGCATTGTGCAGAAAGATTTCACCGTAGATGAACTTGCGAGTTTCGATCGCCTTTTGATCCAGCAGATTCAACCCGCGCATGTCGGCGGAGGGTTTCATGTTCAGCGCGTGGAGCACGGTAGGCACCATATCGATGCTGGAAACTGGTGTGGTGGAGATAGCCGGCTTCACCTTGCCTGTCCAACGCACCATGATCGGCGTCCGCGTGCCGCCGTCGTATTGGCTACGTTTGCTTTTCAGATCGTAGCCGCGCGCGGCGGGGTTTTGGATCCACCCATTGTCGGTCACATAAATAAAGATCGTGTCCTTACCGAGCCCTTTCTCGTCGATGTGATTGACCAGTTCACCGACCGTTTCATCGAACCACTCCACCATCGCGTAGTAGCGCGCGATATGTGGGGAATCAACCTTGGCGGCATATTTGTCGAATAGCCGCTTGGGTGGGTTGTGCGGGGTGTGTGGAAGGAACGGCGCGTACCAGATGAAGAACGGTTTGTCGCCAGCGTCCTTGATGAAATCGAAAATCGGCTCCATGCCGTCGCGGCCAATCTTGAGGCCCTCATCGCCGTGACGTCCGCCGCGTTTGGGATCACCATGTGTCATGCCGTGTGTGAAACCGCCACGCGAGTAATGGCCCTGCCACCATTTGCCGCTTTGATGGCTGACATAGCCTTTCTCTTTCAGGATACGCGGCAGCGACGGCCCCTTATCGATCAAGGCTACTTGTTGTGCAAACCGCCGCGCGTATTCGGCCGAGCGTTTTCCTTCCTCTGGAATGGGCGGTTCATTGCCGGTTATCTTGTTTTGGCGCGGATACAAGCCGGTGATCATTGTGGCCAATGACGGGCAGCAAAGGCTGCTGGGCACGTAGCCGTGCGTGTAGGTGAGGCTTTCCTTGGCGAGTTTGTCGATTTGCGGCGTCTCAATAATTTTGTGCCCCATGAAGCTGTAGTCCGTCCAGGTTTGGTCATCGGAAATGATGTAAACAATATTGGGCGGCTTCGCGTAACTGAGAGTGGCAGCGAAGGCGGCAAGGAGAATCCATACACGTTGCATGGGCGGACTGTGCAACATGTCGTTAGTCATTTGCAAGCAAAGCGACTTGAGGGAGCGGCCATTTTGGGTTAGGTTCTTCTTACCCGACCGGGCCGCGCAAGGTTACACGCCCTGGAAGGTAATTAAAATAAATGGGGCCTTACCTTCGATGCTGGCCGTCAGGCCTTGACTGGAAGTCGTAAGGTATTGATTCGGCCCCACCTTGGAATCATCGTTCCTTGGGCCTTGTCGAAGCGCGGTTTGGTTTGGGTTTTTTTGTGCCGTTCCCCGGCGCGCTCGTGTAAACTTTCCCCGTGGCCGAGCGGGATCTATTTAACAGTAAACCAGAGCCCGTGGGCGATGCGCCCAAGGCCGATCGACAGGCCGGCCAACGACAGGCACCCCTCGCTGCCCGTATGCGCCCGCGCACTCTGGAGGAATATGCCGGTCAACAACACATTCTCAAACGCGGCATGCTGTTGCGGCGCGCCATTGAGGCCGACCGCATCCAGTCGCTGATTTT
>DPAW01000232.1:2047-3671 GCA_003517285.1 Verrucomicrobiales bacterium | reverse complement strand
TACGGCCCGCCCGGCACCGGTAAAACCACGCTGGCACAAATCATTGCTAATCGAACCGAAAGCAAGTTCGAGCGTCTCAGTGGTGTGGAGAGTAATGTCGCCGAAATGCGGCGCGTCCTCAGTGGCGCTGCCAATCGACTCGAGAACACCGGCCGGCCCACGCTGCTTTTTATTGACGAGATTCATCGCTTCAGCAAAGCGCAACAGGACGTACTCTTGCCCGACGTGGAAGGCGGTATTATTCGACTCGTTGGCGCCACCACGCATAACCCGTTTTTCTTCGTCAACTCTCCACTCGTATCGCGCTCGCAGATTTTCGAGCTGCAACCATTGGGTGAATTGGATGTTCGGCAATTGCTCGATCGCGCCTTGAGCGATTCCGAACGCGGATTGGGGCATCTAAAAATGGAGGTTGAGCCCGAGGCGTTGGATCATTTAGCCACCATTTCTGATGGCGACGCCCGTAAGGCGCTCAATTCGCTGGAAATCGCCGCGCTCACCACGCCGCCCGAGACCGATGGCGTGATCCGAGTGGCCATGGCGGTGGCTGAGGAATGCATCCAGAAAAAGGCCGTCGTTTATGACGGTGACGGCGATCAGCATTACGACACCATTTCCGCCTTCATCAAAAGCATCCGCGGCAGCGATCCGGATGCCGCCCTGTACTGGTTGGCCAAGATGATCCACGCCGGTGAAGACCCGCGCTTTATCACACGCCGATTGATGATCAGCGCCGCAGAAGATATTGGCCTGGCGGATCCCATGGCGCTGGTTCTCAGCACCTCCGCCCATCAGGCTGCGGAATTCATCGGTTGGCCCGAGGCGCGTATCCCCATTGCTGAGGCCACGGTTTATCTCGCCACCGCCCACAAGAGCAACAGCGCCTACACCGCGATCAACAGTGCCTTGGAGGAAGTGAAAACCGGGCGCACCATACCCGTCCCCAAGCACCTGCGCGATTCCCATTACGCCGGCGCCAAGCGCTTGGGCAACGGCGAGGAATACAAATATGCTCATGCCTACGACGACCAATTCGTGGCACAGGATTATCTCGGTGTGGACATCCGCTTCTACGACCCAACCGAACAAGGCGTCGAAAAGAAAATCAAAGACCGCGTCCTCCACTGGCGGTCCCTGCAGGAAAAGGCCAAACAGGATGGGAATCCAAAAAGCTAAAGCCGCCTTGCGCGCGGAGATGTCCAGTATTCGTGTGGGGTCTGATGAACGGTCGCTCGATTCGGCGGCCATTTGTCAGCATGTGAAAGCGCTTCCCGAATGGGCTGAGGCCCGAGTCACTCTATTGTTCGCCGCCTTGCCGGATGAACCAAATGTGGATGCGCTTTGGGATCAATCAAAGCAGGTTTGCTTGCCAAGATTCCGACCCGATCGAACCTACGAAGCTGCTTTTGTAAGGGACCCAACCGGTTTGGTGAGCGGCCAATTTGGAATCCTTGAGCCGCCGAAAAATGCGGTCTGCGCGGGGCCTAGCGAGGTTGACGTTGTGATTACGCCGGGCGTGGCATTTGATGCTGATGGATACCGCCTCGGGCGTGGTCGTGGGTTTTATGATCGTTGGCTGGAGGGTCTGACGGCCTTTCGCTGCGGCGTTGGGTATGACCACCAG
>DPAW01000232.1:0-1648 GCA_003517285.1 Verrucomicrobiales bacterium | reverse complement strand
CGAATGAGGCTTAACGATTGCCGCGGCGCGAATTGCCGCTACCGAAGAACTGGTAACCTTTAGGTTCGTTCCAGGGACGTTCCGAAACATTATCGGCGTCCAGAGAACCGCAACCGGTGGTGGAAGTCAGGAACATACCACCTGCAATCAGAAGGCAGGCACCGGTGAATGAGATCGTTTTCTTAAGCATAATCAATTACGGGCTTGGGATGGGTAGCGGAGGAATGGGGCTTTCGGTGGGCCGTGTCAGAGGTTGGGTGAGCTTGCCGGGGCGAATGGGCGTGGGGGTGGCGAGCACGGGCTCGGGGAGATCGATGGGCCGCTTCTCCATGAGCTTGGCGATTTCCTCAGCGCTGAGACCGGTCGCAAGAAATGGCTTCAGGGCCTCGACACTCTTGGCGAGATCGGCCTCACGTTCTAGAAGCTCGGCGAGTTTGGCGGCCAACTGTTCCTCGGCGGTCTTGAGCTTGGTTTGGGTAGCGTTTTGGTCGGCGGCCAGTTGGATGATTTTCTCGTCGCGTGTTTGGAGCTCTTCGTTGAGGGTGGTTTCCATATCGGTGGCAGCGGTTAGCCTGGACTGAAGATTGGCAAGTTCTGATTCTGATTTGTTTTTCAGAGACTCAAGATCCGCTTGAGCTTGAGCCAAATTATTTGTCGCGATGGTGAGATTAGATTTTGTACTATAAAAATTTTCCTGTGCCCGTTCTTTTTCTTCCGTTAGCTCGGAATTGTTACGGCGCACTTTTTCCGCCTCGCCCTGTGCATCATTGATTTTTTGAATATTCGCCTTCCGCTCAATTAAAAGGTAGCCGCTAGTGGCTAGCGAGCCGACCAGCAGAATGATTAGGGCGATAATCGCAGCTTTCACAGGTCAGCTATCCTTCACGATTTTGTCGCCCGCCTTGAGTGGTTCGCGGGTAAATTGTTTAATGGGATTCGCAATTGCGGTGGTGGGATCCGCTTTTTGCACGGTGACTTTTCCAACGAGCTGACCGTTGCGAGTAACGCGGAACACATCACCCACTTTAATGCCGTGGCTCGCGCCTCGATTTAAAACGGCGAACCCAAATTTCGGATCAAAGCTGGCCACGGACCCGACTTCAGCTCCGGGTTGTGGGGTGTTTGGTTTAGGTTTTTTGGCGGCATCTTGAGCCTTCTTCTTCTTTGCAGCAGCGTCGGCTTCAATCTTATCCAATTTAGACAAACGCGCGCGGATTTCTTGAGTGGTTCCCAGTGCTTCGTAAGCGGCGATATCACCTTTTAGCTTTTGAGTTTGGTTAGCAAGTGATTGAGCAGCGACTAGATCAGATTGTAGTTTGGCGTTATCTTGTTGAGCTTGTTGCAAGTCAGCGGCCATTTGGCCCTGCCCGCCCTGGAGGGAAGCTAAAGTGGCCTGTGCTGCGCCCAAGTCGTTTGTGGCCTTGGCAAACTGGCCTTTGAGGGTTTGTATATCGTTGCTGAGTTTTTGATTGTCGGACTCCAACTTAGAGGTCCCGCCTTTGGCGGATTGAGCGGCGGCTTCAGCGGCGGACTTAGCTTCCTCGGCCGTTTTCAAATCGCCCTTGATTCCCATGCCAAAGAATATACCCGCTCCTCCGGCGAGGATATTCAGGATTAACATGATTTTGGTAACTTTACCCATGAAATA